>DBWE01000013.1:15030-29269 GCA_002308315.1 Clostridiales bacterium UBA1246
TTTTCTTCATTCTCATTTCCTCCGTTGACGCTTGATTTTATAGCTCAGCCATCCGCTCATCGCGGCCGCCGAGCGGCGGACGATGTCTCTCATGCCGTACTTTCCTTCCCCGCACAGGGCGGCGAACGACCGGGCGCTCATCGCCTCAAAGCCCATGGGATTTTTGTCGAACGGCACGCATCCCCCCTCGACTATCCGGGCAAAAAACGCTTTCAGCTCTTCCTCCCAGCGGTAAGGGAAGTCGCCGCGCAGCGGCGGNNCCTGCCGCAGCATGGCCGTATACTGCTCCTCATCGCGGTCCAGCTCCTCCACCCGGCGTATGACCGCGTCAAGGTCGTTTCCGTAATCCGCGCAGTTGATGAACGCCTTGGGATCGAAATACTCCGCCGCCTGAGGATTTCCCCAGTATATCGGCACGGAGCCCGCCATGAGCGGATGTATCAGCTTTTCCGTGGTAAAGCCGGGAAGCTCGGTATTTTCAAAAGCGATGGTGAATTTATAGTTTCGCAGGAAAGCGAGCTTTTCCTCCGCCCAGCGCGCGTTCAGATCCGCCCGGGTACGCAGCTTGTTGTTCGGGTACCTCTTTTCAAGGGCGTCGGGCATATTGTTCAGCACCCTGCCCGGACAGTCTACCTGCCGGTACCGAGCAAGGCGCAGGCAGAATTCCCTGCGCAGGGCGGCGCCGCTTCCTCCGGTCTCGTTTGCGTAAATGAAATTGCAGAACTTTCTGTCAAAAGCGTTCCCGGGGACCGTCCGCTCTCCGCCGAAAAGCTCCCACCACGCCGTTTCGCCGTAGTTCAGAAGCGGCGGCTGGCGGAAATACCGCTCGCCGAAGGTCAGATCCATCGAGCCTATGGCATAATCGCAGTCGTTGAAGTTCGGCAGGACGGGTTCGTTGGCGAGAAATATCCGCACGCTGTCGGGATAAGCCAGAAAATCCGTTCCGAAGCAGCTGTAAAACACCAGGTCCGGCTCGTCCGAAAGCTCAACGTCATACAGGCTCCGAAGAGCGCGGATATAGCAATTATCCTCCGCGTCAAAGCCGTAGGGCTGATCGGTAAACTTTACCCTTACCTTCAAAAGCGCACCCTCTCCGATCACCATTCCATCGCGTAGCGCACTATATCCGTCTCCGTCAGCTCGGAGCCTATCTGCACCTCTATCATGTGCAGATCCTCCTCCGCGCACAGCGCGTGCTTCATGCCCGCGGTGATATACGCCACGTCTCCGCACCTGACGTTGCGGGTATGTCCGTCCAGAAGCAGTATCCCCCTGCCGCCGATGATCGTCCATATCTCGTCGCGGAGCTCATGCGACTGGTAGCTGAGCTTCTTCCCCGCCCGGACGAACAGGTGCTTGGTCAGGGAGCGTTTGCCGTCCTCGTAGGCATTGTACTCCAAAACCTTGTAATAACCCCAGCGGCGCTCCTCATACATGGGGCGCAGCGATATTTTTTCGACGTAGGGCTTCATGAAGGAGCTCTCCGTTTTGCCGCTGACAAGTATCCCGTCGGGAGACGCGGCTATCACCATGTCCTTCACGCCCAGCGCGACCAGCGGTATATCCAGCTCGTTGATGATCTGGGTATCCTCCGTTCCCTCTCCCCGGACGACTATGCCGACGTCGTCGTGGATCTGATCGGCAAGAGTGTTCCACGTTCCGAGATCCTTCCATACCCCCTGATATGGGATGACCGCGACGGAGTCCGCCTTTTCCACGACCTCATAGTCGAAGCTGATCTTTCTCAGCTCGCCGTAACGCTCGCGAAGCTCCCCGAACGACTGCGGAGCCGCCTGCTCGTTCAGCCTGTCTATCATATAGCCCGCGCGGAACGCGAAAACTCCGCCGTTCCACATGGCGCCCTCGCGTATCATGGCCTCCGCGTGCGCCGCGACGGGCTTTTCCACGAACTTTCTGACCCTGCAGCAGGGGCTCCCCTCTTTTTCCGGGAGGATGTAGCCGTACTTCTCGGAAGGGTAAGTCGGGCGTATCCCCATCAGCACGATATCCGCCGCGCCGTCCCGCACCGCTTCTTCCATCCGGATGACGGTACGGAAATACCCCTGTTCCGTGTAAGGATCCACCGGCATGACGATCACCGGCTCGTCCCTGCCGCAGTGCTTTTCATAATACAGATAGCTCACGGCAAGAGCGATCGCGGGGAAGGTATCCCGGCGCTCCGGCTCGGATACGATCTCCACGGCCTCTCCCAGCTGTCCGCGTATCGAGTCGATCTGCGATTCGCTCGTGGCTATCGTGACCGTCCCGTCGATGCCCGATTGCCTTATCTGGCGGTACACACGCTGCACCATGGACTCGGGTTCTCCGTTATCGTCGGTCAGCAGTTTCAGAAACTGCTTGGAACGCGCCTCGTTTGACAGCGGCCAGAGCCTTTTTCCCGATCCTCCGGAAAGCAGGATAATGTTCATATCATTTTTTTCCTTTTATCTGTTCGTTTGTTCGGATATTTTCCCATAAACGCTGCACCGCTTCCGCGGTATCCCGCAGCGTATATCCCGCGGAGCGTATTTCCTCAAACGTATCGCGCCGCGCGGCGTCTCCGCTTTTCAGCAGACGCTCTGTCCATTGCCCGGTATCGTCCAGAGGCAGATAGGAGATCAGCTTCGTTATCCGCGTCTCCTCCGGCACCCGGTCCGAGCATACCGTCGGCAGCCCGGCGGCCTGCGCCTCTATCGCCACGATGCCGAGGCCCTCGAACAGCGAGGGCGCCGCCAGCACGTCGCCGGCCCACAGCAGCTCGGGTATGCGCTTCGTCACGCCGAGGAAGCGTACCGCGCCGGACACGCCCGACGCCTCCGCCTCCGCGCGCAGCGCCGCTTCATCCTCGCCCTCTCCGGCCAGAACGAGCAGCGTCTCCGGACGCCGCGCAAGCAGCTGCGGAAGAAGCCGGAGCAGAAAGCTCTGGTTTTTCTGACTGCAAAGCCGTCCTACGCATACGATAACGAACGCTCCCTCCGCGCCGAGCTCCGCCCGCATTCGCAGGCGGGCGGCGGCGTCATAGCGGAACCGCTCCGCGTCCACGCCGTTCCGTATCAGCGTCCAGCGGCCGCTGCGTATGATCTCCCGGGCGAACATGAATTCCGCGGCCTCGCGGGAGCACGCCGCGAAATGCGTCGGCGCCTTTCGGAAAAGTCTCCTGCACAGGCCGTGCACCGCCAGCTTTACGGCCCTGAGCGGGCTTTTGCGCAGGTCGGTGTTATGACTGTGGACTATGCGCACCGGCACACCGGCGCGCTCCGCCGCCTTCGCGTAGCCCAGCGCGAGCCCGTCGAAAAGGTTGAGATGCACGGCGTCAAAGCCCTCGCGCTTCAGCAGCCGGTAAAAGCGTGCAAACTGCGTATGGCAGCCTCTGCGGCTGTCCGACAGCACCGTAAGCTCCGTTCCGAGCTCCCGGAGCCGGGGCAGATACGCCTCCGACTCCAGATACGCCGTGACCGGGCGTATCTCGAAACGGCTTCGGTCGATATGGGGCATAAGATTGAGAAGGAACGTTTCAATGCCTCCCGAACCCCATTTTTCACAAAAAACACAGACTCTTATCACTTTTCCCGTCCCGCGCGCGGCCGTCATACGTCGTAGGCGCCGCAGACCTCGTCGGCCGGGCCGATCATTTTTATCCTGCCCTGCTCCAGCCAGACCACGCGGCCGCACATCTCCCGGATCTGATCGAGGCTGTGGCTCACGAAAAGGACGGTCGTTCCTCCGCCCATAAGCTCCGTCATCCTGGCGCGGCTCTTCTCCTGGAAGGCGGCGTCGCCCACCGACAGTATCTCGTCCACTATCAGTATTTCCGGCTGCACCATGCTTGCCACCGAGAAGGCCAGGCGCGCCAGCATGCCCGAGGAATAGTTTCTTATGGGCACGTCTATGAACTGTCCCAGCTCCGAAAAGGCGACTATATCGTCGTACTTTTCTTTAAGGAATTCCTCGCTGTAGCCGAGTATCGCGCCGTTGAGGAATATGTTTTCTCTGCCCGTCAGGTCGTTGTCGAAGCCGCTGCCCAGCTCCAGCATGGGCACGACGCTGCCGCGTGTCGTTACTCTGCCCTCGGTCGGCTTCAGTATGCCGGAGATCAGCTTGAGCATCGTGCTTTTGCCCGCGCCGTTGCGGCCTATGAGCCCCAGCGTTTCCCCGCGCTCCACCCGGAACGACACATGGTCCAGCGCCGTAAAGTCCTCATATCTGATATTTCCCCTGATCTTTCTCGTGACGAATTCTTTCAGGGAAAGGATCTTGTCGGTATTCATGTGAAAGCGCATGGTCACGTCGTCGACAACTATCATACTTTCCATGGCGATACCTCACATATAAAGGACGAACTTATCCTGTTTCCTGTAAAACACCGCCGCGCCGACCGCGAGCATGGCGAGAGCGATGAGGAGACATTGGATATACACTATCGGCTCCGGCGACAGGCCGTCGAGCAGGCAGCTCCGCGCGTTTTTCAGAAAATGATACAGCGGATTTACAGTCAGCACGAATTTCAGATTATCCGGGAGTATGCTCTCGGGATAGAAAATGGGCGTGGCGTACATCCACATCATGCTCAGCACGTTCCACAGAAACTGCGTATCGCGGAAAAACACCATCGACGTAGCCAGCAGCATTCCGAGTCCGAGGCTGAAGATGACCACGCAGGCAAAGAAGAACAGGGCCAGGACCGCGCTTTTCTGAAAATGCACGCCCGACGCCAGGCACACGATAAGCATGGGCACGAGAGAAATGGCCAGGTTCACCATCGAGGACATCGTCCGCGTAAGCGGGTATATATACTTGGGCATGTATACCTTGGTGATCAGATTGGAATTGCCGAGGATCGAAGTGAGCGTCATGCCGCAGGATTCGGAAAAGAAATTGAACATTACCGTGCCTATGATCAGATACGAGGCAAAATGAGGAATATCGTTGCGGAATATCGTCGAAAAGACGAAATACTGCACCAGCATCATCAGAAGAGGATTGAGAAAACTCCAGAACACGCCCAGGACGGAACGCTTGTATTTCGTTTTGAAATCCCGCCCGACCAGCTGACGTATCAGGAAACGGTATTTCTTCACCGCTATGAGCGAATTCACCACAAAGCTGCGCCTGCCGCTGCGGTATCGGAGCCATATAATGAGCATGAACGCGGCCAGCAGCGCGCCGAGCAGACCGACAAACAGCCAGTAGTGCAGGCCGGTCCAGATATAATCGGTCCCCTCCGCGGCAAAGCAGAGCATACCCGGCGAAGGCTCGCCGTTTATGCTCAGGGAAAAGCCGTCCTCTTCCGCCTGCGAATCGATCAGCGGCGTGACCGCGGAGCCCGGCTCGCAATCCGAGCTGAGCCTCAGTATCAGAGGAAGGCCGTACACGTCTTCTATCGGCGTATCGGAACAAACGGTCAGTACGCTGCCTTCCACTATGGGAGAAACGTCAAAGCTTCCGCTCATCAGAACGCTCATGTCGTCCGTCCGCAAAAGCTCTATCGTCACCGTGCCGCTGTTCGCCCTGTAATACGCCCCCCACCGGACGGAAACGCTCTGCAGGCGCTGGATCTTCGCGCTGAAGACCTGCTCCGCCGTCACGTCCCGGGACAGCTCGACGGCCGCCGCGTCCGCGGGCCGCATCTCCAGGTCTCCCCGCGAGACCCGGTACAGCAGCTGATCTCCCGCAAGAAAATAAAAGCCGACCGTCAGCAGCAGGTAAACGGCAAGAACGATCAAAAAGATCTTCGGGATATTCGGTTGAGTGTCGTTTTCTTTCGGTAAGTCTTTCGCCATCTTGCCACTCTCTTTTTTCGTTCGTGTGATACGGTCCGCGCCGTCCGGATATCCAGGCCCCGCGCGAGACGGTATTTCGCGGTTTTCCCGCGGAAAGCGCGGACGCGGGAGCTCCGCCGGGCGGTCATGCGGAATAACAGAAAAGCCGGCCGCCGAATACGGCTTTTTCGGCCCTCGGCAGCGTCCGGCGAAGGGGAAAAGCATACTGCGCCCCACTATACGTGGAAGTATAGCATATCGCCGGAGATAATGCAACATAAAAGCCATGCTTTGAAGTCTGCTTTTGCAGATATTATTTTTGTATAATAAACATTATTTATCACAAAAGGTAAATATATTACGGAATTCTTTGTAATAAATATTATTCGGTCTCCGTAAGCCCGGGCCCGCTTTTCAGCCGGCGCGCTCCGGCCGCGAAGCGTCCCGGGGGAGCTCGTGAAAAAAGCAAAAAGGAACGCCGCCCTTCGGGGCGCGTTCCTTTTTTGACCGTGCGGTCACGCGGACGGGACCCATACGATCCTGCCGCTTATTTTTCAGTCGTTTTGCGGTGCAAAACACCGCTTATTTTATCTTTTCTCTGAAAACGGGGAAGAGTGAAAAGACGGGCGTCCTCTCCGGATCGGCCCGGTTTTTATCGATTACCGCTGGAAAAGTTTGAACGGTTATGTTATTTTACTGATATGGTCGAAGAGAAAACGAAAGCCCGTCGGCGTGCCGTGCGCGGAGCGCGGCGCCTGCGGCGCTCCCGAGAAACGAAAACGGACATAACGGCGTCCCGGGCCGCCCGGGCGCCGCTGCGGGAAAAGGAGAACCAAAACGAAACGGATCACCGCATTCATTTTCGCCGCTCTGATCTTTCTGACGGCAGCCGCGGGCGCCGGCCCGGGCTGCGCCGCGGCAGAGGATGAAACGGCATATATCATAAAAAGGAAAGACTGCGACAGTCCTTTTGAAGTGGTCGGCCCGGAGGAAATGCGCCGCCTCGACGCCGCGGGAGAGCTCGAATGGTACGAGCCGGACGGCATACTTACGCTCCTGGACGCCGAGCCCTCGCAGTACTACGCCTCCGACAAATGGGATCTTGCCATGATCGGCGCGGACGCGGCGTTCGAGCGGGGCTGTCTGGGGCAGGGCGTCCGGATAGGCATTCTGGACAGCGGAGTCAATCACCTTGATTGCCTGAAGCACTGTCTGCTCCCCGGGCACAACTACATATCCGGAGCCGACGAGGACGATACCGCCGACAACTACGGACACGGGACCCTCGTCGCCGGACTCATCGCGGGCTCCGGCGCAGACGGCTATCTCGGCGCCGCGCCGCGGGCCGAGCTCGTTCCGCTGAAGGTCACCGACGGAAAAACGATAACGATCAGCGCCATCTGCAGCGCGATCTACGGCGCCGTCGACGACTACGGCTGCGATATCCTCAACCTCAGCTTAGGCATGACAGGCAGCTCCCGGACCCTTCTCGAGGCGGTGGAATACGCCGAGAGAAAGGGCGTCACGGTGGTCTCGGCGGTCGGCAACACCAGCGGGACGACACTGTACTATCCCGCCGCTTACGATACGGTGATCGGCGTCGGCAGCGTGGACCGGAACGGCCGAAAATATTACCGCTCCAGCTCCAATGAAAGCGTTTTCATCACCGCGCCGGGGGTAAACGTCAAGACCGCGGGACGGCTCGACGGCTACGCTGCCGCCACCGGCACCTCGTTTTCCGTGCCGCAGGTCGTCGCTGCCGCGGCTGTCATGCTGAGCATCAACGGCTCTCTGACTCCGTCGGACGTCCGCGGGATCCTCGCCGCGACCGCGGTGGATAAGGGCGACGCGGGACGCGACGACGATTACGGTCACGGCTTGCTCAGCATAGAGCGCTGCGTCGCCGTCCTCACGAATCATCCGGAGGAGCCGTTCTGCCGCTTCGAGCCGGAAAGCGGCCCCGCGGAGCGTTTTCACAACGGCACGGAGGAAACGCTGGAGTGCATTTATTATCTTGCCCGTTACGATGACGGGGGACGCTGCCTCGGCGTCCGGACGCGGCTCTTCACCCTCGCGCCCGGCGAGAGCGCAGCCCTGGAAGCGCCCGACGGCGCCGCCGACTGGGCGCAGCTCGTCTGCGACGCGAATACTTTCGCTCCGCTGACCGAAGCGAGGAAAAAATAACTTTCCGAAATACCGATGATCTTTGAGGCCGCGCGGCTCCGCTGCCCGTGCGCTCGTCACTCCGTGACGGCGGCGTCCGGCCTTATCCCCGCGCCGGGCTCCGTTTCGCCGCCTCTTTCGGACTCAAAAGCGAAAAGCCACGGAGCAAAGCGCGCCGTGGTTTGCCGTATTTCCCGCGTCCCCGAACGCGTTGTTTCAGGGGCTGTCAGCCGTCGCGCAGCGCGATCAGCGCGTCGCGCTGCGAAAGGATCTCCGTGAGCAGCGCGGCGTAGTCGGCCTCCTTGCCGTCCCGCAGTCTTTCCGTCAGCTCCGCCGTGGGAGCGTAGATCGGAGTCAGCGCGAGATTTCCCAGAGAGCCCTTGAGGGAATGGGCGGCTTCGAAGGCTGCCTGCCAGTCGCCTCTCTCCAGAGAAGAGGCAAGCTTCTCAAAGCCCTTTTCCTCCAGCACCATTTTGACCAGGTCGAGATAAAAGCCCTCGTCGTTCAGACAGCGGCCGAGGCCCTCTTCAGTTTTCGCGCCGAACCGGCGCAGCGCGTCTATCGTCAGCATGATCGTACCTCCGTATCTCCGTTAAATGCCTTTTTCCCGGACAAATGCCTCGAATTCCTCCGCCGGCAGCGGCTTTGAAAAATAGTATCCCTGCACGATGTCGCAGCTCAGCGCCTTCAGCGCCTGCAGCTGCTCCTCCGTTTCCACTCCCTCCGCGACTGTGGTGAGCCCCAGGGACCGCGCCAGAGACAGGACCGCCTCGATCAGCCGCATGCCGTTTCTGTCGCGGAACGCGGTGCGGACGAACTGCATGTCCAGCTTCAGGGTGTCGATGGGCAGCGCGGTGATCATGTTCAGAGAAGAATACCCCGTGCCGAAGTCGTCCATCTCGATCCGGAAGCCGCTTTCCCGCAGCGTTTCGGCCACGCTTACGATCTGCTCGGCGTCTTCGGTATAGGCCGATTCCGTGATCTCCAGCAAAAAGTCCTCGTGGGCTATCCCCGCCTCGTCCACGACCTTTTCCAGCAGCTGCGGCAGCAGCGGATCGCTCAGGTCGATGCGGGACACGTTGACGGAAACCGGTATCTTCCACCCGAACCGATCCTTCCAGCTCCGTATCTGCCCGGCGGTCTTTCTCCACATATATGAATCCAGCTCCCGGATCAGGCCGTTTTCCTCAAAAAGCGGGATAAAGATGCCGGGACTGACCATGCCGAGCCTCGGATGGTTCCAGCGCACCAGCGCCTCGGCGCTGCAGAGCGCGGGCGCTTCGGTATGGATGTCGAATTTAGGCTGGTAATACGCCGTGAACTGTTCTCCCCGGATCGCCGCGGCAAAATCCTCCAGGAGCTGCTCGTTGAAGCTCTCTTTATCGTACAGCGCTGCGTCATAAACGCCCGCCGCCCCGGAAAAGCTGGTTTTCACTCTGTCCGCGGCCTGCTTTGCGCGGGCGAAACGCCGCTCCATGTCGATCGCCCGGTCCGCGTTGGGATACACTCCCATCCGGACCCGGGCGTGGTAATCCTTATCTATCCCGTCGCCGATCAGCCTGAGCAGATCCCCGTAGTCGCTGCGGTGCGGACAGTAGGCCAGGAAGGTATCCGCGCTCTTCCTGCATACGATCCCGCCGGCGCCCTGCAGCGCCTGCCGCAGATTGTCCGCAATGCGCCTGAGCGCTTCGTCGCCGAAGGCCCTTCCGTAGCGTTCGTTCAGCATGTGAAAGCGGTTGACGTCCAGCAGTATCGCGTCGGTGGGGATATCCGGGTGTCGTGCGTCGAACTGCGCCGCGTAGCGGAAAAAGAATTCCGGGTTATACAGGCCGGTGAGCTGATCCCTTTCGGTCCATCGGAGGATGTCCCGCCCCTCAAAGAGCTCTATCGTGCGCAGGATGCGCGCCAGGATGACCTCCGGCTTGGGGTAGGGCTTGGCAATGAAGTCGGTAGCGCCGAGATTAAGGCACTGCACCTCCGCGTCCTGATCCGCCGTCATGACGATGAAGGGCAGCACGGCGGTGACGGCGTCCGCCTTGATCCGGTGCAGGATATCCACTCCGTACATATCGGGAAGGTTCAGATCCAGAAGCACCAGGCTGAGCGTCCGGAACTGATCGTTCAATATCTCCAGCGCCTGCGCGCCCGTCTCCGCAAATACGACGTCATAGGTTCCCCGGAGCGTATTTCCGAGGATCAAACGGTTGACCATTTCGTCCTCGATCACGAGGATCTTCCGTCTTTCGCCGTTTAACCGGGAATCAGAAAAGCCACTCTCCATACGACCGTCCTCCTGCTGCTGAATCGAATACACAGTCAGTATATCATGCCGCGAGGGCTGTGTCTATGCTCACTGTCGAAAAACGGTGCGGTATGTTTGCCTCCGGGCCGCAGTACGACCCGGGTGCGGTCATTTCTTCCGCTTTTCCGCTCCCCGAAACGCAGGGGACCCGCAATTTCCCCTCATTTCCGCGGAACTGTGGGAACGAATACCGAGCTGACGGCATGCTAAGTGAAGATTTGCCCTTGCTATTTGAGAAGATGGATTATATATTATAGTCGGACGTTTTCGGGTTTTCAACGGCTGATTTGCGCCGATGCGTCGCTGCAGCCCTCGAAAACCGCCGCCTTGCAAAGAAAAAAGCGCCGAAAAGACGCTCTCCCGGGCGACGGAGGCTCGGCCCCCTTCGCCTCGGATAAAGTAGGTATGGAGATATGAAAAAAAACCTGATGATCCCGGGCAATGCGCTGATCGTGCTCATGATCCTGTTTATGATCGCGCTTTATATCAGGATCGAACAGAAGAACAATCTTTCCTCCCAGACCGAAGCATTCGGAAACATGACGGTAGCCATGGAAAACATGACTGCCAATTATCTCGCGGGAGAACAGCAGGTCTGCAACAGCTGGGCCGGCTATATCAACTCGAAGGATATGACGGCGGAGGAAGCGATAGCGTTTGTCCGGGATTCCGTCTCCGAGCCCGACGTTATGGCGCATATCCTGTTCACGGAGGATCAGTATCTTACGGGATTATCCACGGCCTCCAGATCCTCCGACGCCGACGATTACTCGGTTTCCTACCGCAATATCAGCACCTTCAGCGACGACTTCTACGAGCTCCTCGGAAATGACAGCTCCGTCAGTGTGACCCGGGCTTACACAAATCCCGTCAACGCCATCCAGTCTCTTGCTTTCTGCTGTCCGATCGAGCTGAAAAACGCGGAAACGGGACAGCCTCAAAAGGCCGTGCTGCTGCGGATCATTCCGGCGGCGTCCTTTGAAAGAAGATGGTCTTTTCCTTCGGACAACTACAAAAGCGCGGAAATTGCCCTGATAGACCGCTCCGGAGACTATATAGTCAAAGGACATTCCTTTAAAAACTCCAACTTCTTTGAGTTTTATCAGTCTTACAACAACCCCAGCTCCGCGGAGCTGAACGCCCTGAAAGAGCTCGTAGGCGGCTCTGCCGGCACCTTCGAAATGATCAATTCCGCCGGGAGCCGCAGCATGGTAGCGCATACGCGGGTCCATTCCACGGACGACTGGATCATCGTCTCGATGATCCCTCTGTCGGAGCTCGTCCACGTGGTGATGAACTGGACGCTCGTGGGTATAGTAGCCGCCGGCCTGCTCCTGCTGCTGGTATTCAACCTGACGATCATGACGAAGCTCAACCGCCGGATGAAGGCGGCGGTAGCCTCCGCGGAAAGCGCCAACCAGGCCAAGACGAATTTCCTGTCCACCATGTCCCATGATATCCGCACACCGATGAACGCCATCATCGGGCTGACCGTCATTGCGGAAAAAAACGCGGAGGATACCGCGGCAGTACGCGAGAACCTGCGCAAGATCAGCCTGGCCAGCAATCATCTGCTGACGCTGATCAATGACATTCTTGATATTTCCAAGGTGGAAAACGGCAAGCTGACTCTGAGTCCCGTCGCCTTCTCCATCGTGGAGTGCGCCGAGAACCTCGTAAACATCTCCCACCCCATGGTGAGGGAGAAGAACCTCGACTTCAATTTCCGTGTCGGCCGTTTCGACCATGAATACCTTTACGCGGATCAGCTGCGGATCAACCAGATCCTCATCAATCTTCTCTCCAATGCCATCAAGTACACGGAGCCGAACGGCCGGGTGAGCGTCGAGATGCGGGAGGACCCCTGCGAGTCTGAGGGTTCCGTCCGGTTGACCTACGTGGTGGCGGATACCGGCATCGGCATGACGCCGGAGTTCATGGCCCGGATGTATCAGCCTTTCTCCCGGCAGACCGACAGCCGGGTCAACACCATCCAGGGCACCGGTCTGGGCCTGGCGATCACAAAGCAGATGATCGACCTGATGCACGGCACCATCGACTGCCGCAGCGAGGTCGGCAAGGGGACGACCTTCACCGTTACGCTGGATATCCCGCTGGCAGACAAGCCCGAGGAGGAAATGGCCCTTCCGCCGACCCGGGTGCTGCTGGCCGACGACGACGCGGTGCTGCTGGAGACCGCGAAGGACGCTCTCGACTCCATCGGCGCGCAGGCCGACGTCGCGGCGAGCGGCGCGGAGGCGGTACGGATGGTTTCGAAGCAGACAGATTATCAGGTCGTGATACTGGACTGGAAGATGCCCGACATGGACGGCATCGAGGCCGCGCGGCAGATCCGGAGCCACGTGGGAGAGGACGTCCCCATCCTGCTGATCTCCGCCTATGACTGGTCCGATATGGAAGACGCCGCCCGGGAAGCCGGGATAAACGGCTTTATAACCAAGCCTCTGTTCCGCTCCACTCTGTACGACAAGCTGAATGAGCTGCTGGGAAATTCAAGCAGGCATATCAGCCAGGAGGACGACTCCGACGATATTTCCGGAATGCGTATCCTGGTGGCCGAGGATAACGACATCAACTGGGAGATCATCTCCAGACTGCTGCAGATGAAGGGCGTGGAGACCGAGCGCGCGGAAAACGGCCGGGTCGCGGCAGACCGCGTGGCCGAGACCGGAGGCAGAGAATTCGACCTGGTGTTCATGGACATACAGATGCCCGTGATGAACGGGATCGACGCCACGAAGGCGATCCGCGCTCTGGACGATCCCCGGGCGTCGCAGATCCCCATCGTCGCCATGACGGCGGACGCGTTCTCCGAAAACGTGGCGGAGTGCATGGCGGCGGGAATGAACGGCCATATCGCCAAGCCGGTGGATATGAAGCTGGTCGTCAAGGAGATCAAGAGGATCAAGGACAGAAAAGAGCCGTGACCGCGGCAAAGACCGTCTTTTCCGAAAGTACGCTTTATCGGCGATTTTAAGCGCCCCGAAGGTCTCGGGGCGCTTTTCTTATTGCTCGGCTCTCTTCGCCTTAAAACGGCCGCGGCTTACTGCCGGATCCAGCTGACGGTCCCGCCGTCTGCCGCAAGCGTCAGCACCGTCCTGCCCTCGGCGTTCACGGTAATCGTATACGGCGCGGCTTCCGCCTCGTATTCCGTATTGCTGTACGCCACGTAAAGACCTTCGCCGTCCCCTTTCGCGCCGGTGTCCGCAGCGTAAGCTTCGAAGTCGGCGGTCTGCGCGCCGTTCATGAGCGTTACGCCGTGTCCGTTTTCATCGATAGTCATCGTCAGATCGACGGAGGCGTACTCTTCCCCCGAGGCGGAGAGATCCGCTTTCCAGGAGCCCGCGAAGCCGAGCTCGCCGATCTGCTTCAGCGCCGCTTCGGTGTGCGTTGAGCAGTCCAGATTTTCCAGGCAGAACAGCCCGATCACGCGGCGTATCGTTTCTTCGTCGGCGTTTTCATCTATCCCCGCCGCCAGCCAGTAGGCGTACGGGCCTGTCAGATAGCCCTGCAGCTCTTCCAGATCTCTGCCGTAACGGAATTCAATGTGGTACGTCTCCTCCATTGTGTCGTCCCTCAAAAGGAAATAATTGAACTCGCCCGCTTCATCGGTGCTCCTGTACACGTCCACCGGGAAAGCCATGGAGATCTCCGTTCCCCCGTACCGCATCGTTTCGGCTTCGCCCACGTTATACTGTCCCAGGTATTCGTAGGTATGGGTCTCGCTGACGCCGTCCGTCCGCAGGACCGTGACGGTATCGCTGCTGAAGGCAATGCGCCGTGCGCCGTTGATGAAACCGCAGTCAAAGGCGTACCCGCCATCGGCAAAAGCGGCCACGGCCGCCTCGCCGTGAAGCTCCGAGGTAACGGCGCTCTGCAGGCCGGCGGTCATATCGGCAGCGGCGTCTTCGCCGACGACCGCGGCGGCATAGTCCACCCATACAGGCGTCCACTTATCGCTGATGATCACGTCGAAGAGGCTGACGTAGGCGGT
>DBWE01000013.1:29275-29485 GCA_002308315.1 Clostridiales bacterium UBA1246
ACGGCGGGGAAAATGCCGCCGAGGTTTTCCGCGGCGGAGACCGTCATTCCTCCCTCGCAGTCTGCGGACACCGAGCAGGCCGGGTCTCCGACGACTGCGCCCACGTATTTTCTCCCGCCCGTGATGCTTCCGGAAACCCTGCAGCCGCTGACAGCGAAGGATGACATCTCATCGCTGCCTTCCGTCATTTCCTTTCCCGCGCCGATCAGG
>DBWE01000139.1:0-856 GCA_002308315.1 Clostridiales bacterium UBA1246
CGCGCCCGGTCTGCGGGGCGGATACTGTCGGCGGCGCGGCCGTCCGAAAAAGAAGAGCCGAAGCGGTTGACATTCGGCGGACTATCTCTTATGCTGACGTAAGAGGAGCGGACCCTGCCCTGCGGGGCCGGAAGAGCCCGCTCCCGAACGAAAGGCGACGAAGTGAAACACAGACTGTATTCCGAACTGAGGACTCTTTACGAAACGTCGGCGTCGGACCCGCACACGTTCCGTCTCGCGATCAAGCTCAAGGATCTGATCGACGGCGAGAAGCTCCGCGGAGCGGTCGACATGACCATGCGGAGATATCCGTATTTCGCTGTGCGCGCGTGCGCGGACGCGGACGGGATATATTTCGAGGACAACCCCGCGCCGCTGCCCGTGCTGAATACGGACAAAAGGACGGTGCTGGGCGGCGAGCAGACGTCGGGGCATCTGATGGCGTTCTGTTATTGGGACAACAGACTGTATATCGACGCGTATCACGGCCTTACCGACGGGGGCGGGATCGAGCCGCTGGTCAAGACGCTGCTGTATTACTACTGCTCCGCGTTCTACGGCAAGGAGCTGTCCGGCGAGGGCATACGCATGAGCGGCGGGGAGGTGTCCCCGGAGGAGTGGGAGGACCCGGCGGAGCGGCCGGTGAAAAACGACGGGCCGATGCTCGTGCCGAAGCCGGACGCACCGGCGTTTCAGCTCGCGGAGGCGGGGATCGCGCGGCTTATCCCGGACAGCGTGGTTTACAACGTGCGCGTACCGGAAGAGGATTTCATGCGCTTCAATATCTCCAACGACGGGAGCCCCGCCACCGTCGTCGCGCTGCTGCTGGCGCGGAGCATAGCCGCCCTTCATCCCG
>DBWE01000139.1:907-2584 GCA_002308315.1 Clostridiales bacterium UBA1246
CCCCTCGCGCACCAGAGCCTGGTGGGCGACGTCCGCCTGCCGTATACGGAAAGACTGGAAAAGCTGCCCTTTTCGACTCAGGCGACCTGCTTCCGCGGCATGGTCTCGCTGCAGTCCTCGCAGGACATGGTGCTGGAGGAAATACGGGGATACGGGGCGCTGATGAACGAGCTCGGCGCCATGAGCGGCCATGAGGAGCGGCAAAAATACTGCCGGGAGCGGATGGAGGCCCTTTCCCGCTGCCTGACCGCGACGGTGAGCTACGTGGGCAAGGCAAATCTCGGCGACGCGGAACGCTGCATTCAGGAATACGAGGCGCTCCCGTCCACGGCCCTGCCCTCCACGCACGTGCCTCTGACGGTGGAGATGAGCGCGCTGCACGGTTGGTTTTTCCTGAATTTCATTCAGTTTTTCCGCGAAACGGATTACTTTTCCGCGTTCATCGGACAGCTTCGGCAAAACGGCATAGATTACGACGTGCTGAACGCGGCCGAGGCCCTTTATCCCCGCGTGGAGCTCCCCATATGAGCCGCGGACCGGGGAGAACGCGGAAGGCGGTCTATGAAACAAACGAAAGATCAATAATAAGGAGGAAACGGAAATGAAAACTCTCGTAGCATATTTCAGCGCGGAGGCGGGGACCACCGCAAAGGTGGCGAAGGAGCTTGCCGCCGAGCTGGGGGCCGATCTGTACGAGATCGTGCCGGAGCAGCCCTACACGCAGGCGGATCTGAAATGGACCAATCCGCTGGCCCGCTGCAACCGGGAAAAATTCGGCAATAAAGAAGTTCCCGCGGCGGGAAGAGCAGAGGATTTCGAACAGTACGACCGGGTATTCATAGGCTTCCCCATCTGGTACGGCGTCGCCCCGAACGTGGTGAACTCTTTCTGCGGCGGATATGACTGGACGGGCAAGACCGTGGCCGTTTTTGCCACCTCCGGAGGCAGCGGCATCGGCAAGACCGCCGAAAAGCTGCAGCCCTACGTGCGGGGCGCTTCCATAGCGGACGCGAAGCTCTGCCGAAGCGCGTCGGAGCTGACGGACTGGGCGAAAAGACTGTAATACGGGCCGAAGGGCGTCGGAACGGAAAAAAAGGAGACTACGCATATGAAGCGTGATTTTTCGCGGCTCGACCGCTTGCTCGAAGAATTCGCGGCGCGCACCGTGCCGGGCTGCACCTGCAGCGTCATGGAGGGGGACGAGCTGATATACGAGGGCGGCGCGGGCTACGCCGACATCGCCTCCGGAAAAAAGGTGAACGGGCGCTCGATGTTCCGCCAGGCCTCCACCACCAAGCTGTTTACCTACGCCATCCTCGCCATGCTCTACGAGGAGGGAAAATTCCTCTTTTCCGACCCGGTGGGGGACTATCTGCCGGAGTGGAAGGAAACAAGGAAATTCGTCCTGCGGCCCGACGGGAACGTCGACGTCGTGCCGACGGAAAGGCCGCTGACCATACGCAATGCGGTGGCGATGATGTGCGGGCTGCCCTACTGCATGTTCCCGACGGCGAACGCGAATACTCCCACGCTCGCCGCCATGAGCGCGCGGATGGAGGAGCTGCTGAAAAAGGGAACGCCCACGCTTCGCGAGGAAGTGCGGGCGATGGGAGACGTGCCGGTGATGTTCGAGCCCGGAACGCACTGGCTTTACGGCTTCGGCAGCGAGATCACCGG
>DBWE01000017.1:0-2617 GCA_002308315.1 Clostridiales bacterium UBA1246
TCGTAGACCATGATCTTCTGATCGCTTTCCTTATCCAGGCCGTAGGCCAGCGCGGCCGCGGTAGGCTCGTTGATGATGCGCTTTACGTCAAGGCCGGCTATCTTGCCCGCGTCCTTGGTGGCCTGTCTCTGGCTGTCGGTGAAGTACGCCGGCACGGTGATGACCGCCTCGGTGACGGGCGAGCCGAGATAGCTTTCCGCGTCGGCCTTAAGCTTCGCCAGCACCATCGCGGATATCTCGGGCGGGGAATACTGCTTGCCGTCGATGTTCACCTTGTAATTGCTGCCCATCTCGCGCTTTATGGAGCTGATGGTCCTGTCGGGATTGGTGACGGCCTGGCGCTTTGCCACNNACCTGGCCCACCATGCGCTCGCCGGTCTTGGAAAACGCCACCACCGACGGCGTGGTCCTGTTGCCCTCCGCGTTGGCTATGACTACGGGCTCGCCGCCCTCCATTACCGCCACGCAGGAGTTCGTTGTTCCCAAATCTATACCTATAATCTTACCCATGATCAATTCCTCCGATCCATATTACAGATTTTCAGTTCGCAACCTTTACCATTGCAAATCGAATGACCTTATCGTTAAGCTTGAAGCCCTTCTGGAATTCCTCGACGATGACGTTCTCGCCGAGGCTTTCGTCCTCAACGTGCATCACCGCGTTGTGCAGCTGAGGATCGAATACGCAGTCTTTGGCTTCTATAAGCGTAACTCCCATTTTTTCAAGGATGCCGAGAAGCTGGTTCATCGTCAGCTCCACGCCCTTGTAGAAGGCTTCGTCCGAGCATTCGGCTCTGAGCGCCCTTTCGAGATTGTCGTACACGGGCAGCAGCGCCTTCACGGTATCCGCCCGGACGTCGGCGAACAGCGCCTCCCTCTCCTTCTGGCTCCTGCGGCGGTAATTGTCGTACTCGGCAGCCAGCCTGAGGTATTTGTCCTTTTCCTCGGCGAGCTCCGCTTCATAGTCTCTCGCGGGCTCCGCCGTCTGCTCCGGGGCTTCTCCGCCCTCCGGAAGCTCCTTTTCCGCTTCCGCCGCGGTCTCCTTTCCGGCGATATCCGCGGCGTTCTCTTCGGCGTTCGCCGCGTCCTTATTCTTTCTGCTCACTGTTCATCATTCCTCTCTTCCGCGGGGTGTTCAAGCAGCCTCGGGATCTCGCCGCCCTTGGCGGCCTGCTTCATCTCCTTGGCTATATATGAAAGGTACGCGGCCACCTTGGCATAATCCATCCTCGTCGGCCCGACCACGCCTATGACGCCCTGCATGTTGTTGCCGAGATCGTAGCTGGCGAGCACCACGCCCGCGTCCTTCAGCTCCTCGGCGACGTTTTCCGCGCCTATAAGTATCTTTACGCCGTTCTCCCCGGCGTCGGGCACCTTCTCCAGCGCGGTCTCTTCGGTAAGGTAATTCAGCAGCCTGTGGGCCTTGTCCACGTCGCGGTATTCCGGCAGCGTGAGCAGCTGAGGCGCTCCGGCAAGATACGTCCGCCTTACCGTCTCCGGAGCCAGCGCGCTTATCGCGAAGCTTGCCAGCGCCGCCACGGCTCCGCAGCTGTCGCCCGTGCTCTTTTCGGCGGCCGAGATCAGCTCCGCGCTCATCTCGTCGCCCGTGATGCCGGTGAAATTGGCGTTGAATACAGCGGCGAGCTTCTTTACGAAATCCTCCTCAAGGCCGACGGGAAAGGACATTATCCTGTTTTTGACCGTGTTGTTGTCCAGCATCGCCACGGCTATTACGGTGTTCGCGTCCACGTATACGCACTCGAAGCGCTTTATGCGGACCGCCTGCGCCGGCGCCGCGACGGCGTACGCCGGATAGTTCGTAAGCTCCGAAATGACCTTGCCGGCGTCGGAAAGCAGCTCGTCGAGCCGGCTGACCTTGCTTTTCAGGGCTTTGTTGATCTCCCGCGTCTCTTCAAGGCTGAGCCTGTGCTCGTTCATGAGCTCGTTTACGTATATGCGGTAGCCCTGGTGCGAGGGCACTCTGCCGGCGGAGGTGTGGGGCTGCTCCAGCAGGCCCATGGCCGTGAGCTCCGCCATCTCGTTGCGTATGGTGGCGGAAGACAGGTTCAGCTCCGAGCTCTCCGCGATGGCCTTGCTGCCTACCGGCTCGGCCGACTCCACGTAGCTTTCAACGATCGCCTTAAGTATCTTTCTCTTCCGTTCGCTGAATTCCATAGCTTCTTCCTCCACGGTTAGCACTCTTGCCCTCTGAGTGCTAAACATAATATAATACCCCTTCCCTCACTTGTCAATAGGTATTTGCAACATTTTTCCGAACAAAAATCATTGCATTATCGGGAATTGGATTGTATAATATTTCAGTTTATTTTAACCCCTCGCTTTAACTATATCCTCCGCGCAGGAAAGGATCTGATACAACATGGAGCTGCGCAATATCGCCATCATCGCCCACGTNNACCACGGCAAGACGACGCTGGTCGACGAGATGCTGCGCCAGAGCGGCGTTTTCCGCGCCAACCAGGTCGTGGCCGACAGGGTCATGGACTCCGGCGACCTCGAAAGGGAACGGGGCATCACCATACTTGCCAAAAACACCGCCGTACAGTACGGCGAGGCGAAGATCAACATCGTCGACACTCCCGGCCACGCCGATTTC
>DBWE01000017.1:2763-4052 GCA_002308315.1 Clostridiales bacterium UBA1246
GACGAGGTGCTGGAGCTGCTGCTGGACCTGGACGCCACGGAGGAGCAGCTGGACTCGCCCATGCTCTTCTGCTCCGCCCGCCGTGGCACGGCCTCCTTCTCTCCCGAGGTCGAGGGGACCGATCTGCGCCCCCTGTTCGATACCATAATGGAATATATCCCCGCTCCCGAGCAGGACGCCGCGGCCCCGCTGCAGATGCTGGTGTCCTCCGTGGACTACAACGATTACGTCGGACGCATAGCCATAGGGCGCATACAGCGCGGCACGATAACCCAGAACCAGGAGATCGCCGTATGCAATTACCTTAAGCCGGGACAGGTCGAGCGGGCAAAGGCCGTCAGCCTTTACGTCTTCGACGGGCTCAGCCGCGCGCCGGTGACGGAGTCCTCCGCGGGCGACATCATCGCCCTTTCCGGCATAGGCGACGTGACCATAGGCGACAGCATCTGCGCTCCCGACTGCGTGGAGCCGCTGCCCTTCGTCGAGATATCCGCGCCGACCATGGAGATGACCTTCTCGGTGAACGACAGCCCCTTTGCGGGCACGGAGGGCAAGTTCGTCACCTCCCGCAGCCTCAGGGACCGCCTGTTCAGGGAAACGCTGAAGGACGTTTCTCTCCGGGTGAGCGAAACGGACTCCACCGACAGCTTCAACGTGGCCGGTCGCGGCGAGATGCATCTTTCCATACTCATAGAGACGATGCGCCGCGAGGGCTTCGAGTTCCAGGTATCCCCGCCGAGAGTGCTGACGCGCTCCGAAAACGGCGTGACCATGGAGCCTATGGAAAGGCTCGTGGTGGACGTTCCGGAAAGCTGCGTCGGCAGCGTTATAGAAAAGCTCAGCAGCCGCCGGGGCGAGCTGCTGGAAATGACGCCCGTGGGCAGCCGCACGAAGCTGAGCTTCATCATCCCCTCCCGCGGTCTTTTCGGCTACCGCAGCGAATTTCTCACCGATTCCCACGGCGAGGGCATCATGGCCTCGGTCTTCGACAGCTACGCGCCCTTCAAGGGCGAGGTGCGCCGCCGCAATACGGGCTCGCTCATAGCCTTCGAGACCGGAGAAGCCGTGGCCTACGGCATTTTCAACGTGCAGGACCGCGGCACGATGTTCATATCCCCCGGCACGAAGGTATACGCCGGCATGGTGGTGGGCGTGTCCCCCAAGGCGGAGGACATCGCCGTGAACGTATGCCGCAAAAAGCAGATGACCAACATGCGCGCCGCCGGCAGCGACGAGGCGCTCAGGCTCGTCCCGCCGAGGATAATGAGTCTGGAGCAGTGCCTGGAATT
>DBWE01000017.1:4072-4365 GCA_002308315.1 Clostridiales bacterium UBA1246
AAATCCCTGCGCCTGCGCAAGCGCATACTCGACCATTCTCAGCGCATGAAGAACATCCACAAAAACAAATAAATCAGATCGTGATCCCGCGCCCGCAGCCGCCCGTTCCCGGCTGCGGGCCGATTTTTTTGCCGACATGCTCAAAAGCTCTTTCCATTCTCCCCGCGCCTGTGGTAAAATACCCTTATATTGATCAAAAACAAAAAACCACGGTAAAAGAAAGGAAAGAACAAAATGAGCGGACGCAAATACGAAAAACTTGTTTACGCCTTCACTCCCGAGTACAACGAGGT
>DBWE01000017.1:4391-4662 GCA_002308315.1 Clostridiales bacterium UBA1246
GCGGCGCCAGCCAGATCCCCGGCGCGCAGTACAACGTGGGCTTCCAGATCTTCGTAAAGCCCTTCTTCCTCGACCGCTTCCCCCACAGGCACAACTGCGACGAGTACCTCATTTTCCTCGGCGGCACCTTCCCCAACGTTTTTGATTTTGACGCGCACATCGAGTTCACCCTCGGCGAGCAGGGCAAGGACGCCGAGACCTACGTCATCGAGCAGCCCACCATCATCCGCATTCCCGCAGGCGTTTACCACTGCCCCCTCAACTTCATGCG
>DBWE01000017.1:4675-5264 GCA_002308315.1 Clostridiales bacterium UBA1246
TTCTTCCAGGCGGCTCTGATGCAGGGAATGTTCGGCGGCATATACGATATGCCCGGCGGCCCCTCGGAGATGTGGTACAACGGACCGGTCCAGTGCAAGCTGTTCCCCGGAAAAAAATGCGACTCCTGCCGCGCCTGCATGGAAAAAGACTGGCAGGACGACGCTTGGAAGGAGTAAGCTTCGTCCTTTTCGACCTGGACGGCACCCTTACCGATCCGGGCGAGGGGATAACCAATTCCGTAATATATGCCATGAAGGCCCACGGCTTCGAGCCCCCGCCGAGGGACGAGCTCTATTCCGTCATCGGCCCGCCTNNTGAGCGACTCCTTCCGGCGCCTCTGCGGCGTCGACCGGGAAAAGGCCGCCGAGATGATACTTACTTACCGTGAATATTACGCCGACAAGGGCATATACGAAAACGCTCTTTACCCCGGCGTCACCGGCGCTGTCGCCCGGCTCAGAGACGCCGGCAGGACCCTCGCCGTCGCCACCTCCAAGCCGGAGATGTACGCCCTGCGCATAATCGAGCATTTCGGCCTGTCACCTTACTTCGCTCTGGTGGGCGGCTGTCTGCCGGACGAAAGCCGCG
>DBWE01000017.1:5339-5474 GCA_002308315.1 Clostridiales bacterium UBA1246
GGCGACAGGAAATACGACATAGAGGGCGCCGCGGCCAACGGCGTGCGCTCGATAGGCGTGCTGTACGGCTACGGCAGCGCCGAGGAGCTCAGGCAGGCCGGCGCTTCGCTGACGGCCTCCGATCCCGCCGCCGTC
>DBWE01000017.1:5482-5682 GCA_002308315.1 Clostridiales bacterium UBA1246
TTCCGCTTGTTCCGGAACGGCGCTTTTATCGTCTGTGAGCTGGGACCGATCACCGGATCGGCCGGGATGATCGTATTATCCGAATTTTTCTTCCACCAATTCTTTCAGCGTTCCGTTTTTCGCTGCTTCGGCGGCGTCTGCCTCAACGAAATTATGGTTCGCTTCTTTCAGTTCTTCATCGAAGCCGAGTATGTAATTTG
>DBWE01000165.1:0-1518 GCA_002308315.1 Clostridiales bacterium UBA1246
ATAAACTCATCGCCGCCGGTACGGTAGATCTTCCCGCAGGATCCAAGAGCGGAAAACAGGCAGAACGCCGCGCCCTTGATGAGCTCATCGCCTGCCGCGTGTCCGAGGCTGTCGTTGACGGATTTCAGCCCGTTGACGTCCGCGGATATCAGGGCAAGGTCGTCGTCCATGCCGTTTTCGCGTATCTCCGAAATGTCCTCCTCGTAGGAGTGGCGGTTATACATCCTTGTCAGCTCGTCCGTTCTCGAAATGCGGATGAGCTGTTCTTCTCTGCGCTTGTCGGCGTCGATATTCTGTATCGTGTAGATCACGACGTCCGGCTTTCGGTCGAACGCGCCTTTTACGCGGATATACTGCGCCCTGAACCAGCCGGTACGGCTGTTTATGAATTCGCCGGATATGCTCTTGCGGTTGACCAGCCGCAGCGGCACGGTGGTGATGTCCGTAAACCTCCAGAAATCATCCACCATATCCTCGGCGATCTGACTTCTGAGGGTCTGCGTCATATGGGTATGATCCTGCGTTTTTTCTATCGTGAGCGTCCGAAGGGTTTCCTCGCGGAGAGACGTTTCGGTGGAAGCGGTGAAATCGATGAGGTTTACATAATCATATATCTCGGCCATCGAGTCGAGGATATCGAACTGCTGCTGCATGGTCTGCTTCTGCGCCTGCGTTTCGGCGTGCTGGGCGATCATTTTGCGGTAATAGTTGTTCGTTGTCCTCCCGAGGGCGTAGCCCGCGGCGAACATGATGACCGCCTCGATGGTGCAGCCGGAAAAAATGTTGATGAAGGCCGGAAGGGGAGAGGAAAAGTCCGTGCGTATCTCCGCGTAATGCGCGGATTCCAGCCATATCCCCAGCGCCATCATGAGGTAGTTCAGTACGGAGGTGCCTATGTACGCCTTGCGGTCGCTGAAAAGCAGGCTGAGAAACGGCACGAGGAACCACGTCAGACGTATGGAGATGTGGGACGCGTTCATGTAGCACAGCAGGACGTCCACGGCGACCAGCGCAAAGACGCCCGGGACGTAGCTGTAAGGCTTCTTTTTCAGGACGAGCAGATTGCCTCCCGCGACCGCCGCCATAACGCAGGAAATGGCGGCGCAGGCCGTGTAAGTGGTCTGCTTGAACACGCCGCCCGTGATACCGAGCGCGATAGCCGGGCCGGCAAGGATACAGAACCACAGGATCTTGTTCAGAGAATGATTGACCCTGTATCGGTTTTCGCGCTGAAAGCTCTCGTAATCCAGATTTTCGGCGCCGTTCGGCAGTTCGGTCATCTTTCATCAACTCCGTTTATTGGTTTTTCGGCTTCGCCGTCGGTACGCTTCAGCCGCGGAACATTTCCCGGCTCATGTTGTTGATCTGGCGGGAAATGGCCTCGTATACTCCCGGGAAAGTGCTCATGGGAAGGCCCTGGGAGCCGTTGGGTATGAAATAGAGCTTGCCGCAGGCCTCGCAGGCTTCGCGGACGCGGGCGGCAACCACCTCTTCGGTCCAGCCCTCGTAGTCCACGGT
>DBWE01000165.1:1668-5877 GCA_002308315.1 Clostridiales bacterium UBA1246
TTGATGAACTCGCGGAACATGTCGGGAGACATAAAGGTGGAGGTCTGACTGCCCCAGTCGTCGTGATGGAACAGCGCGTCGGGCTTGACGTATCTGCACATTTCGGCGGCGTAGTCCAGCTCGAACTGAGTGATCATGTCGATGATCTCATGCATTTCGTCGGGATATTCGTAAAAGTCCATCAGGCAGCGCTGGATCTCCAGCAGATAATGGCACTGCTCGAATACGCCGGGGGCGAAAAACGGAGTGACGAACTGCTCGTTTCTGTCCACCTGCTCGGCCATGGCGATGAAGGGCTCCCATTCCTCCGCGTCGTAGACCACGCGGGGGACCTTTACGTAATCGCGCCAATGCTCTATATCCTTGATGACTATCTTTTCCGGGGTGTGTACGGGGAAGGGACCGGGAGTGCCGACCGGATAGGATTTGGTCACGCCCCAGGCGTTCACCACGTTGTGCTCGCCGAGCTTGGGGTTGGGGTTGCGGTTGCCGAAGGGCGAGCCCATGATTATGGCAAAGGGCTCGTACTGATCTACAAACCGGTCCGGATGACCGCCGCGGATCGTTTCCAAAAGGTTTTGCTTTTTGCTGAGCATCTTTTTTCTCCTTTCCGTAAGAGCGCGTTGAGCGCCGCAAGGACCGAGGTCTTCCGGAAAACGGCATACCGGCTGTGCCGGGCAGCTATGCGCGTAAGAAAAGACGGCGATAAGCGGCGCCGCATCATTATTATAAAGGCATCATAACATTTTGAACGGCGTTCGGCAATCCCGAAAGCGTATTTTTCCCGGGAAGCGCGGTATTTATCGCCTTGAAAACGCGGGGAAATGGATATATAATCGATTTCAGACGGCGCCGACGGCCGGAGGGTCCCGCGCGGCGCAAGGGAGGGAACGACATGCCTTCATCTTCGATATGCGAATACTGCGGCTCTACTCTGCGCTCCGATCAGCAGTTCTGCCCCAACTGCGGAGCGGCAAATCCCGGCTATGTACCCGAAAAAAGCGCGGGTAAAAAGGCCGGCGGCAGACCGCGGACCATCGGGGAGCTGCAGGAGTTCTGCGCCGAGCGGGGGATGCCCCTGCAGAAAATGCGGTTTTTCATCGGTACGGACGAGCGCAGCCCGCGGGCCTTCGGCATATACAAAGACGGAAACGACTACGTGGTGTACAAAAACAAGTCCGACGGCAGCCGCGCGGAACGGTACAGAGGTCCGGACGAGGCCTTCGCGGTAAAGGAGCTTTTCGACAAGCTCATCGAGGAGCACGCAAAGCGCGCCGCGCAGCCGCAGCAGACCCGCGCGCACACCGGCGGCGGAGGCGGCGGACGGCCTCCGAAAAAAAAGATACCGATAAGGCTGATCATAGCGGCCGCGGTGGTGCTCATCGCGCTGTCGCAGATCACGAAAAACAGCAAAAACGGATATTATCGGTTTTCGGACGATCTGTTTTACCGTTACGGCTCATCGTGGTTCGTGGACGACGGCTACGGCGGCTGGAGAGAGACAGACGGCTTCCCGGTGTCGGATTACGACGAATACTACGAAGGCGGCAGCTACGACGAAAGCTGGGGCTCGAGCGACTTTTCCGACTCGGAATACTGGGACGACATCGACAGCTATGATGACTCGGGCTCGGACTGGGACTCGGACTGGGACGATTGGGATTACGACGACTGGGATTATTCGGACTCGGACTGGGACAGCGACTGGTAATGATACGGGGCGCGCCGCGGGAAAAACCGCGACGCGCCCTTTTTCATTATCACAGTCTGCCGATTTGACTGCTTGTTTTTTTGAAAATGCTCTTTGCGTTGAATTGAATTATTCTTTGCGTATTGAATCTTACATGTCAATCATCACTTTTCAGTCAGATTTCAACTACCAGTATTTTAAACTCTCCGTATTTTTTGCCGGGAAAATCAAGAAAGGGTTGGTATGAAAAATCATAGTCATTTAATGTGGTGATGGGGGAATTTCGTGAACCTCTGTATTCTTTTACGTTACTGAACTTCTTCACACCTGCTGCATGATGCCCGTCATTCATGTACAAACCTGAAACAGCGTTCTTTGAATTTGAAGCGTTCATTTGCCAGTACCCTTTATCGTTGGTTATCAGAATGAAAAAACCTTTGGAACATGAGTTGTTTAAGACAGACTGCTCAATGCGGCTGATATCTTTCCATGAATCATACCAGCCGTTATCTATTGCACTTTGGTCTTTTAAAATAACTGTTACCCCGGATGAAATCGGAAATGAATCCGGATTATTAGTGTTGTTCGTCGTTTTATACTTAAATTCTACCAAGGTTCTCTCACCAGTGGTTTTATCGCTGACCAGAAGGTCGAATTCAGATTGTTTTCCATTTACAGTTGCCGGATACTCAGGATATACATCATATTTGCCATGGTTTATTTTGAGCGCAAAAGCCAACTGCAAATGAGCCTCGCTTACAAATACACAACTCTCTCTTTTCAGACTTGCAACAATTGAATCAACATCATTCTTTGTAAACATTTTTCTCCTTTCTGTTTCGCAACTCTGACGAATTCAACCCACACCCTATGTATCCGGCTTGCAGTATTTTGATCTGAACAAGGAAATAATAATGCCTTCGAAAGTTTCAGATGGTGTTATTTAATCATGAAAAACATAAAAAAGCAACAAATCTTCTCTTAAATCGATCGTTCTCGCTTAAAAAATGCGGCCCCGCTTCACCGGATTTCGGCTTTGTTCAAAGAGGCGTCTCAAAAAAATCAAATTCAATCCTCAGCCGCTGCGTGAAGCCCCCTTTCGCAAGGGAGCCCATTGTACGGAGGCGCTTATTTCCCCCCAAAAAAACAAAACGCGAGCCCGGCGGAGCGGGTCGCGTTTTGAGAGGAAGAGCAGCGAAGCGATACGCAGTTTTCGGGGATAGCCCAAAGGCTGTCCCCGAAAACGTAGTGAGCGAAGTTTGCTCTGACGAGAGCGAAGTTTGCTCTGACGAGAGCGCAGCTTACAGTGCGCTCAGCACGTCGCCGAGCTGCATGGCGTAGGCAAGGGCCCTGCCGTAGCTGTTGCCGTTGAGCAGGAGAGGATAGTCTACCGCGTACATGCCGCCCGCGGCGTTGCCCACGGCATAGAGGCCGGGTATGTTCTTGCTGTCGGCGCCGATGACGTTGAGAGTCTTGTCCACCTGCGCTCCGCCGAACACGTCAAGCAGCACGGGGCCCCATTTCAGAGCGTAATAGGGGGGCTTCTCCACGCTGGTGAGCAGACGGGAGCGTTTGCCGAAATCGGTGTCGTCTCCGGAGGCGACGATGGCGTTGTAGCGATCCACGGTCGCCTTCAGATTATCGAAGGGGACCTCCATCTTTTCGGCCAGCTCTTCGAGAGTGTCGGCGCGGAATGCGGTGCCCTGCTCGATGAAGCGGTTCACGGTGCCCTCCATCTGCTCGCGGTTGAAGCTGTCTCCGACGACGCTGAGGGGCATCATGCCCTGTCCGCCGAGCTCGCTGAAGCGGTCGGCCATTTCATCGAGATACTTGCTGTCCATTACGGTGTAGGCATAATCGCCGCCGGGCTGCATCAGGCAGCGGACGGACTTGGCCTGCATCCAGGTGTCTTCGTTCATGAAACGCTTGCCGAGACGGTTGACGTGCAGGAAAAAGCCCTGATAGCCGCAGTAGCCGAGAGCGTGCAGCGTGGCCGCCCATTCGGGATTGTCGAGAGCCGCGCCGGCCCAATAGGCCATTTTCTGACCGTCGCCGGTATTGCCCTTGCGCTTGAACTGCGTGGGAGGACGCGTGCCGATGGGGCAGAAGGCCTCGAGCATTTCGGGATCGTCGCTGCAGTCGCCGGTGGCGAGGACGACGGCTTTCGTGCCGCAGTAGCGGCGGTATNNCGATAAAGCCCGTCGGCGCATCTGGCGACGCATCCGGTGACGCGGCCCTCCGCGTTTTTCTCGAGATAAAGGCCTGCGGTGCCGCGGAGCAGCGTGCCGCCGAATTCGATGAAAGCGGTCTCGAGTATCTCGCAGGCCAGCGTGCCGCCGCCCCAGTTCTTGTATTTCTTACTGTCTCTTTTCTGGAAGATATGATGCGTGCCGGGATACTCGCTGAACATCGGGCCCTTATATGCCTCGTATACGCCCACCTCGAGGCAGTCGCCCGCAAGATCGAGCAGCCAGTGGAAGCCCTCGGCGCTGCGGTCGAGGAACAGCCACAGCAGCTCC
>DBWE01000128.1:0-248 GCA_002308315.1 Clostridiales bacterium UBA1246
CGGCAGCCCGCGGGAATACGCACGGGGTCCTTTCCTCCCGGCGCCGCCCACACGTCCGCCGCGGAGGGATTGGTCACGCTTTCGCAGCCCACGGACCATTCCAGCCGCCTGAAGGCCTCGACGTAGTCGTGTATCTCCATGTTGGTCGCGTACCATACGTCGTCCCGCCCGGAGACCTTGTCGAGCAGGGCTTCCATCACGCCCCAGTTGTCCTCGCGGTCGAATTCATAGCTGTGGCCCCATACATA
>DBWE01000128.1:321-6941 GCA_002308315.1 Clostridiales bacterium UBA1246
GCAGCCAGTCGCGGGGAACGGCGGCGGAATAAGTGGACTTCACGGTGCGGGCGTAGGCAATGCCGGCCTGCCCGAGGATATCGACGACGCGGTCGTCGTAGGCGCCGTAGGGGTAGGCGTGGCCGCGGATCACCCTGCCGGTCAGCTTTTCCAGCGCGATCCTGTCGCGGACGATCTCTTCAAAGGCGTCGGCGGAGGGCAGCCTGTCCAGAAAGGCGTGAACTTCGCCGTGGGTGGCGATCTCGGCGCAGTCGGGAGTATAGAGGGAGGTCAGCTCCGAGGCCTCCACAAATCCGGGCGTGCCGAGCCTGCTGCTGTTGAGATTGAAGGTAGCCCTGACCCCGTGATCGCGGAATATCCCGATAAGGCGGCGATCGAAGATCTGTCCGTCGTCGTAGCTGAGGGTAAAGGCGCGGGGTTTTCCCCCGGGAAAGAGCATTTCCATTCTGTCGGGCATTTTCGTTTCTCCTTTTCCGGTGTTAAAATACGGTCAAACGGCCGACGAAAACCGTCGGCCGCCGAAGCTCATCTTATTTCAGACACTCGCGCAGCAAAGCGGCGAGCTCGTGTCCCATACGCTCGTGGGTGGCGGCGGAGGGGTGGGTATCCGCGCCCGAGCCCTCGGTGAAGGATATCACGCCGCCGAGCTTGCGGCAGAGGACTTTTCTGTCGCCGGTGCGGGCGATATAATCGGCAACGGTGTCGCGTATGTCGTCCCACAGGTAATAATCCATGGGCCCGAGGGTGCAGATTATCCGGGCGCCGTCGCCGTTGAGCCGGCGTATCTGTTCTATCATGGCGCCGTAATGCTCGTGGAAGGCGTCGACAGACTCCTTTGAAAAGCGGTTCATTTTTACCTCGTTGGCGTCGTTGGTGCCGAGGTTGATCACGACCGCGTCCACGGGATGGGCCCCGAAGTCCCAGGGGGTGAGCGCGGAGCGGCCGAGGGCGCTTTCAACGGGCTTGTCGGTATACATGTAAAGGGTCTCCATGGCGTGGAAGTCGTCTATGCCGGGCAGCCAGGTGGGGGCGGCGACGGAGCAGCCGGAAACGGCTACGCAGGAATAGTCCGCGCCGAGCTCCCGGGCCGCGAGCCAGCCGTAGGTCTTCAGAGCGTTTTCATACTCCGTCGCGAAGCCGGGCTGCGAGGTCTCGTTGCCGTAGCCGCAGGTGATCGAGTCTCCGACGACCTCTATGCGCGGGCCCTTCGGCGCCTCGGGGGGAGGGAGAAGCTCGCCGTCGACCGTGAGGGCGGCTATGCCGGCCTTGCCCTTGTTGTTTTCGCTCAGGCGGACTATGCGCACCGTGTGCTCGCCTTCGCTCCCCTCAAAGAGAGTATATTCTCCGTCCGCCTCGAGCTTTTGGCGGAACAGGGGCTCGCCGCCGCCGTCCGCGAGGGCCGCTATACAGGGATAGTCATAGGACTCCTGCGGGCCGAAAACGGCGAAGGCCTTGTCGGGGATGACGCGGAAGGCCGCCTTCAGACTGCTGCCGCGAAAGCGCAGAGTGAAGCCCGAGCAGGACCAGTTGAACCACAGCGCGCCGTCGGCAAGCAGGGTCCTGCCGTGCAGAAGGACGCTTTCATTGAGCTTTTGTGCGTTGATAATCATTTCGTCTTACCTCCGGAAGGCTTATGTTTTCCCGCCGGACGTCCGCGCTGCGGGGAGGCGGGAGGGACAAGACAGTGCTTTGAATGACCGATCAGGTCCTCGCGCCCGGCTTTTTTCAAAGCCTCGATAACGAGGGCGCGGCGGTCGGGCCTGTACCACTGCAGCAGGGCGCGCTGCAGCTCCTTTTCATGCGAGCTGCGGGGAACGTAGACCTTTTTGCCGCTGCGCGGGTCTATGCCCGTATAATACATGCAGGTGGACAGAGTGCCGGGCGTGGGATAAAAGTCCTGCACCTGCTCGGGACGCACGCCGTGCTCTTTGAGGTAAACCGCGAGCCTGACCGCGTCGGAAAGAGTGCAGCCCGGGTGGGAGGACATGAGGTACGGAACGAGGAACTGGTCCTTTCCGTTCTTTTTGTTGAGAGCGCGGTATTTTTCGCAGAAGCGCTCATACGTCTCGATATGCGGCTTGCCCATGAAGTCGAGCACCTCGTTTATGCAGTGCTCCGGGGCGACCTTGAGCTGGCCGCTGATATGATATTTTACGAGCTCCGCGAAAAACTCGCCGTCCTTGTCGGCCATGAGATAATCGTAGCGTATCCCCGAGCGTATGAAGACCCGCTTTACGCCCTTTATCGCCCTGAGCTTGCGAAGAAGGGCGAGATAATCCGCGTGGCTCGCCTCCAGCTTCGGACAGGGCGCGGGGGCAAGGCAGCTTCGTGAGGCGCACATGCCGCGCTTGAGCTGATCCCGGCAGGAGGGACCGCGGAAATTGGCCGTGGGTCCGCCTACGTCGTGTACGTAGCCCTTGAAGAGCGGGTCTTTCACGAAGCCCTCCACCTCGCGTATCACCGAGGCGTGGCTGCGGGAGGTGACCGTGCGTCCCTGGTGGAAAGCAAGGGCGCAGAAATTGCAGCCGCCGAAGCAGCCGCGGTTATGGATAACGGAGAAGCGCACCTCTTCTATGGCGGGCACGCCTCCGAGAGCGTCGTACATGGGATGCCAGCGGCGGGTGAAGGGCAGGGCCGCGACGGCGTCCAGCTCCCCGGTGTCCAGAGGACGGGCGGGGGGATTGACTATAAGATATTTTTCGCCGTGCTTTTGTATAAGAGCCCGTCCGCGGACGGGATCGTGTTCCTCGTATTCCATGGCGCAGGCGCGGGCGTAGGCCGACTTGTCGGAGCGGACCTTTTCAAACGAGGGACAGGTCACGCTCGGAAAGGCGCAGTCGGCGCTGTCGGAGAAAAAGGCTGTGCCGCGTATGTCCGTGAGAGAGGATACGTCCCGGCCGGACGAAAGCGCGGCGGCGATCTCGCGGGTGGCCCTTTCGCCCATGCCGTAGGTGAGCATGTCCGCGCCGGAGTCGGACAGGATCGAGCGGCGGACCTTGTCGTCCCAGTAATCGTAATGCGCAAAGCGCCGCAGCGAGGCCTCCAGCCCGCCGATGATCACCGGCAGCCCGGGAAAAGCCTCCTTTACGCGGCCGGTGTATACCACCGTAGCCCTGTCCGGTCTCAGCCCCGCCTTCTTGCCGGGACTGTAAAAATCCTCGCTCCGCCGCTTTTTCGCGGCGGTGTAGTGGGCTACCATCGAATCGAGATTGCCGGCGGAGATCATGGCGGCGTAGCGCGGGCGGCCCATGGCGCGGAAAGCCTCGGCGTCGTGCCAGTCGGGCTGGGCGAGTATCGCCACGCGGTAGCCCTCCGCCTGCAGCACGCGGCCTATCACCGGAGTGCCGAAGGAGGGGTGGTCCACGTAGGCGTCTCCGGTTATGAGGAGAAAATCGTAATAATACCAGCCACGGTCGATCATGTCCTCGCGGCTGACGGGCAGAAAGTCCTCGTTCATATGTCCTTGCACATGGTCACGACGGTGCCGAAGCTGCCCTCTTCGCGCAGGGTCTCGGCAAAGCCCGCCTCATTGTAGAATTTCAGCGCCGCCGCGTTGTCCGGAGCGACGCGCAGGCGGAGCGCTTTCCTGCCGCGTCTGCGGTAATAGGACACGGCCTGGCCCACCAGCTGTATCGCCAGTCCCTTTCCGCGGAATTCTTTTTCCAGGTATATCAGGGAGATGTGGCCGTAGCCCTCTTCCGCTCCGCTTTTCTCGGCAAGCTCGAGCATGCCGCAGGGGACGCCGTCCAGAAAAGCCTCCATGACGGTATCGGGGTCGGAGGAGGCGCGGCGGCGGGCCCAGTCGAGGTACACGTCGGTAAAGCCGAAATCGCTGCCGTGAGACTGTATCCACGCCTCGCGGTAGCGCCGGAGATAGGTATCTCCCCCGGCGAAAACGTCCATGGGCAGAAAATACATATCCCGCCCGTCCCTGGCGTCCTTTTCCTTCCACCAGGTGTCGCGGTGGAAGGCGCTGATCTCCGGGGAGAGGTGGGAATTGTCGTTATGATAATCGACCGAAATAACGCCGTTTTCCGCCGTAAGGCGGGCAACGGCGGTATTGTCGCAGTAAAGCACGCCGTCGGGCCCGGAGGCGCCGAGCAGCTTTATGAGCAGCATTCGTATCACGCTGCCGTGGCTGACTATCGCCGCGGTGCGGCCGTCGTTTTCCCGGGCGATGCGCCTTACGGCGTTCTCGGTGCGTTCAAGGGCCGCGGCAAAGCTCTCGCTGCCCTCGACGGACCATTTTTCGGGCTCAAAGTTGAAGTAGGAGAGCTGCTCGCGCCGGAAGCGGTCGGCCCAGCCCCAGCATTTGTCCTCCCATTCGCCCATGCCTACCTCCCGCAGCTCGGGAGTGGTGACGAGGGGGAGACCCTTGGGCAGATATATGGCCGCGGCGGTATCGCGGGTGCGGCTGAGGTCGCTGGAATACACGGCGTCCACGCGCACGTTCTCAAAGCGCTTTTCCAGAGCGCGCACCTGCTTCAGCCCCATCGCGGTCAGGCGTCCGTCGTACCAGCCGTGGATGCGGCGGTAGAGGTTGCCCTCCGCCTCGGCGTGACGGATAAGGTACAGCTCGGTCATTTCTCGTATTTGTTCACGGAAAGTATCGTGCCGACGACCTCGAAGTCCACGCTCTTTACGAAGTGAGAGCGGCCCACGCGGACCTCCTGCGTGCCGACGACGTTGAAGAGATTGTTGAGATCCACGTCGGCGGTGCAGTTGAAATACGCGTTGACGAACTCGTCGCCGTCGCCGGTGGATACCGTGGGCTTGAGATGAGCGTTGACGGGGTTGGAGGCCTCAAAGGACTCCACGCTGCAGGGCTCGCAGTATGCCGATTGGATATAGCTGCCCTCCACCCATTTGCCGCTGGCGGCCATCTGACAGGGGATCATCGCGGCGATGCTGTCGTATACGGACTTCTGCAGGCCCTTGACCTCCACGACGTATTCCATCACGCCGGGCCTCTCCGGCTCGTTCTTGTTGGCGGGGCTGAGTATCTTCATGGCCAGAAACGCCAGCGCGGCGAGGACTAAAAGTATCACGACGGCGTCTACGATATTGAATTTCCACGTACGCTTTTTTTCCATCGGCTTGACCTCAATTCAGCTTTACCCCCGGGCAAAGCAGGTGTATAATATAGGATAAAGTATTATACATCAAAACGGGTCCTTTATCAAGAGAAAGGAAAGAGAGCTTGAAAATACTGACCCTTATAAGCGGCGGCGACATAGGCGGGGCGAAGACCCACGTGCTGACGCTGCTCAGAGAGCTGTCGAAGACGGCCGGGATACTGCTCGTGTGCTTCATGGAGGGCGAATTCAGCGACGAAGCCCGGGAAATGGGCATAAATACGCTCGTGCTTCGGGGCGGAGGCATACTCGGCGATCTGAAGCGCCTGAGGGAGATATGCGCGGAAGGCGGCTTCGACCTTATCCACAGCCACGGCTCCCGGGGCAATTTCATGGCCGCGCTGCTGAAAAGACACGTGCGCCTGCCGCTGCTTACGACGGTGCACAGCGATTACAGGCTGGACTACATGGGCCGTCCGCTGGCCGGACTGATATACGGCACGCTGAATAAGCTGGCGCTGAGAAAAATGGACTATTACACCGGCGTGTCGGACGCCATGGCCGAGCTGCTCATATCAAGAGGCATGCAGCCGGACAGAGTGTTCACGATATATAACGGCATAGACCTCGACGCTCCGCCGAAGGCACTGCCGCCGGAGGAATTCCTCGCGAAATATTCCGTGAAATACGAAAAGGACTGCATATACGCGGGCATAGCCGCAAGGCTCGACCCGGTGAAGGATATATCCACGCTCATTCGCGGCTTTGCCCTTGCCGCGGAAAAGGAACCGCGGCTGAGGCTGCTGATAGCCGGAGAAGGCCGGGAGGAAGCGGCGCTCAAGGAGCTGGCGGCGAGCCTGAACGTGAGCGGCAGGGTGCGTTTTCTCGGCTGGATCGACGACACGGACAGCTTTTACAACGCCCTGGACATAAATACCCTCACCTCCCTTTCCGAGACCTTTCCTTACGCGCTTACGGAGGGCGTGCGCCTGCATCTGCCTACGGTCAGCTCCCGCGTGGGCGGCGTGCCGCGGCTGATAGACGACGGCGTGAACGGCCTGCTGTTCGAGGCCGGGGACGAGAAGGGCCTTGCCGAGGCGCTGCTGCGCATGGCCGGGGACGAGGCTTTCCGCCGGCAGAGCGCCGACAGGCTTTATGAAAAAACGAGACGGCTGTATTCGCTCGAGGCCACCTGCCGTACGCAGACGGAGATATATTCCGCCGTCATCCGCCGCACCCGCAGGGGCGGGGAACGCCGCGGAAGCATAGCCGTATGCGGAGCCTACGGCCGCGGGAACGCCGGCGACGAGGCGATACTGAAGGCCGTGCTTGCCGAGATACGCGAGCAGGACCCGGACGCAACGATATACGTGCTGTCCAAAAATCCCGCGGAGACGCGGATGATGCACAGAGTGAGAGCGGTGCATACCTACAGCGTTCTTTCCTTCGCCCTGCTTGCCGGGAGGCTGAAGCTGTATATAAACGGCGGCGGCAGCCTCCTCCAGGACGTGACGAGCCGCCGCTCGCTGTGGTTTTATCTGTATA
>DBWE01000057.1:0-130 GCA_002308315.1 Clostridiales bacterium UBA1246
CTATCCCGTCATCGTGCGCCCGGCCTTCACTCTCGGAGGCACCGGAGGCGGCGTGGCGGCGGACGAGGAAGAGCTGAAAAGCGTGGCCAAGACAGGCCTTGACGTTTCGCCCATAACGCAGATACTTGTC
>DBWE01000057.1:139-3611 GCA_002308315.1 Clostridiales bacterium UBA1246
GGAAGGAGATAGAGTTCGAGACCATGCGCGACAGCCGCGGCAACGTGATAGCCGTGTGCAGCATGGAGAACGTGGACCCCGTCGGCATACATACGGGCGACAGCATCGTCGTCGCTCCGGCGCTCACGCTGTCAAAGGCGGAATACACGATGCTGAAGAACGCCGCGCTGAACATAGTTTCCTCCCTGAAGATAGTGGGCGGATGCAACTGCCAGTTCGCGCTTGATCCCCTGAGCATGGAATACGCAGTGATAGAGGTCAACCCGCGCGTTTCGCGCTCGTCCGCGCTCGCTTCAAAGGCGACGGGATATCCTATCGCGAAGATAACCGCAAAAATAGCGCTGGGCTATACGCTCGACGAGATAAGAAACGACGTTACCGGCACCACCTACGCCTGCTCCGAGCCCACGGTCGACTACGTGGTGGTAAAGTTCCCGAAATGGCCCTTTGACAAGTTCGCGGGAGCCTCGAGGAAGCTCGGCAGCCAGATGAAGGCCACCGGCGAGGTCATGAGCATAGCTCCGTGCTTTGAGATGGGCATAATGAAGGCCGTGCGCGGCGCCGAAATATCGCTGGACACCCTCAACGCGCCGCCTCTCGGCGACGAGCCGCTGATGGAAAGGCTGAAAAAGCAGGACGACCGCCGCATTTTCACCGTGTTTGAGGCGATAAAGGCCGGAGTGGACATAGATACGCTGTACGACATCACCCGTATCGACCGTTTCTTCCTGAACAAATTGAAAAATCTGGCCGATTACGAAGCCGGGATCGCGGGCGGCATGGACGCGGAGAAGTACCTGCGCGGCAAAAAGCTCGGCTATACCGACGAGGCCCTCAGGCGGCTGTCAGGCTGCGGGGACCTTCCTCACGCCGACGCGGTATACAAGATGGTGGACACCTGCGCGGCCGAATTCGACGCGCTTACGCCGTATTTCTATTCCACGTACGACGAGGAGTGCGAGGCGCGTATGCTGCCGCGCAGCGGCAAGCCCGTGATAATGGTGCTCGGCTCCGGGCCGATACGCATAGGCCAGGGCATAGAGTTCGACTATTCCTCGGTGCACTGCGTATGGACGCTGAAAAAGCTCGGCTACGACGTGGTCATCATCAACAACAACCCCGAGACGGTCTCCACCGACTATGATACCGCCGACAGGCTCTACTTTGAGCCGCTGTGCAGCGAGGACGTCATGAACATAATAAAGGTGGAGAAGCCCGAGGGCGTGGTGGTGGCGTTCGGCGGGCAGACGGCCATTAAGCTGACGCAGTTCCTTGACAGAAACGGAATCAAAATATTCGGCACCTCCGCGGAGGGCATAGACATAGCCGAGGACAGAGAACGCTTTGACGAGCTGCTTGAAAAGATGGACATACGCCGCCCCAGCGGGATGGGCGTGAACGATCTCGAGCAGGCCCTCGCCGCGGCGGAAAAGCTCGGTTATCCCGTGCTGCTGAGACCGTCGTACGTCATAGGCGGACAGAATATGAAGATAGTCCACAACGCCGACGAGGTGCGCGTATACATGGAACGCATACTCGCGCAGCGCGTGGACAATCCCGTGCTCGTGGACAAGTACATGATGGGAACCGAGCTGGAGGTAGACGTTATCTCCGACGGCAGCGACGTGCTCATTCCGGGCGTTATGGAGCATATAGAGCGCACCGGAGTGCACAGCGGCGACTCGATCGCCGTATACCCTCCCTACAGCATCAACGACAAAATGCTGAAAATAATCATCGACCGCTCCGAAAAGCTCGCCTTGTCTCTCGGCACGAAGGGTCTTGTGAACATACAGTATCTCATATACCGCAACGAGCTGTACGTCATCGAGGTCAACCCGAGAGCATCGCGTACGGTGCCTTATATCAGCAAGGTCACCGGCGTGCCCATGGTGGAGCTCGCCTCGAGAGTAATGGTGGGCGAAAGGCTGAAGGATATGGGTTACGGCACGGGACTGTATAAGGTACCGCCTTACGTCACCGTCAAGGTCCCGGTCTTTTCCTTCGAAAAGCTGACGGACGCGGACTCCTACCTCGGGCCGGAAATGAAGTCCACCGGCGAGGTGCTCGGCATAGGCAAGAATATAAAGGAGGCGCTGTTCAAGGGACTGTGCTCCTCCGGCATGGTGCTGAGATCGACGACTCAGGGAGAGAGCGTGGGCGCGCTCATCAGCGTGGACAGCCACGATCAGCTTGAAATAGTATCGCTGGCCAAAAAGCTGGACGATCTGGGCTTTGAGCTCTATGCTCCGGAGGAAACGGCGCAGTCGATCTCCGCCCTCGGAATAGACGTGACGAAGGTGGACGGGATACGCGAGGGCGGCGACGCCTTCAGACTGCTCGAAAGCGGCAAAATAAACTATATCGTTTATACGGGCGGCTCCGATATGTCCGAATACGAGGATTATATCAGGCTCCACCGCCGCGCCGTTCAGCTGGCGGTGCCCTGCTTCACCTCGCTCGATACCGCCGGGGCGCTTGCCGATATCATCGCCAGCCGTTACAGTCAGCAGAATACCGAGCTGGTTGACATAAATCATCTGCGCTCCAGGCCGAAAAAACTGAAATTCGCCAAGATGCAGGCAACGGGCGACGATTATATCTATATCGAAAACTTCGACGGCGAGATAAGCTGTCCCGAGTCGCTCTGCATCAGTCTGTGCAACCGTCACAAGGGCGTGGGCGGCTACGGCATAGTGCTGATAGAGCATTCCAACGTCGCGGACGCGAAGATGCGCATATTCAACCGCGACGGCTCCGAAGGCAAGATGGGCGGCAACAGCATACGCTGCGTGGGTAAATACCTTTACGACCGCGGCTACGTCAACAGAGACAGGATAACGGTAGAGACCCCGAGCGGCGTAAAGAGCCTTACGCTGTATACCATGAACAACTCGGTGAGCTACGTCAGCGTATCAATGGGCAGGGCGGAGCTCGCCGCCGAAGCCGTTCCCGTATCGCTGCCGGCCGAGCGGGTGATAGACTATCCGGTGGAGATAGGCGGCGCGGAGCACAGGATAACCTGCGTTTCCATGGGCAACCCGCACTGCGTGGTCTTCGTGGACAGAGTCGACAAGGTCGATATAGAAGCCATAGGGCCGCTGTTCGAGAACGCGGAGATATTCCCCGAGAGGACGAACACGGAGTTCATACGCGTGGTAAATCCCAACATGATCAAAATGCGCGTTTACGAGCGGGGCAACGGAGAGACCTGGGCCTGCGGCACCGGCGCCTGCGCCGCCGTCGTCGCGGCGACCGAGCTGGGGCTCTGCCGCAAGGGGGAGGACGTCACGGTGAAGGTACACGGGGGAGACCTGGTGGTCAATTATACCGACGAGGACGTTACCCTTACCGGAGACGCAGTGCTCGTTTACGAGGGAGAGACGGAATACTGATACGCCCGGGCGATCAGCTCTTCCGGATCGCTGCCGTGAGAACGGCAGATACGCTTGAGCATAAACAGGCACCGAGG
>DBWE01000104.1:0-1438 GCA_002308315.1 Clostridiales bacterium UBA1246
TTTCCTACAACTATTTTACACTAAGACAAACCGTCGGCAAAGTCTTCCGGCTTGCCGACGGTCTGATAAGGGAGGAGCACTTTGGGCGTGTGCCCTTGATGTGCTTTAAATTCGCTTGTTCACAGCCCGAGATATGCGCGCTTGATATAGTCGTCCTCCATAAGCTCGCTGCATTTGCCGCTGAGGACGATGCGGCCGTTTTCCATGACGTAGGCGCGGTCGGCTATCTCCATGGACTGCTTGACGTTCTGCTCGACCAGCATGATCGTGATGCCGCCCTCGCGCATTTTCTGCACTATTTTGAAGGCTTCCTTCGCCATCAGGGGAGACAGGCCGTAGGACAGCTCGTCGAACAGACAGAGCTTTACGCCCGTCATCATGCTGCGGCCCATGGCGAGCATCTGCCTTTCGCCGCCGCTGAGAGTGCGGGCCATCTGCTTTTCCCGCTCTTTGAGCCTGGGGAACATTTCGAAAACCTTCTCGAGCCTGGCCCTGCGTTCTTTCCAGACGGAGCGGGGATACGCGCCCATCTCCAGGTTTTCGCGTACGCTCATATCGGGGAAAAGCCCGCCGTTTTCCGGCAGATAGGATATGCCCTTTTCAAGCAGCGTGTGGCTGGCCGCGCCCATCAGCTCGGAGCCCTCGAAGATTATGGAGCCGGAGCGGGGAGCGACGAGGCCGGTTATGGAGTTGAGCAGAGTGGTCTTGCCGGCGCCGTTCGCGCCCAGCAGGGCGACGATCTCGGCCTGCTCGACGTTCATCGACACGTCCCACAGCACCTGCACGTTGCCGTAAAAGCAGTTCAGACCGTTGATTTCAAGCATAGCCATGCGTTATTCCCCCAGATAGATGTCTATGACCGTTTTGCTGTTGGATATCTGATCGGGAGTGCCCTCCTCGATCTTCTGACCGTGGTGAAGCACTATTATCCTGTCGCAGAGAGTCATAATGGCCTTCATGACGTGCTCTATCATGATTATCGTTACCCCGCTGCCGCGGATCTTTGAGATCAGCTCCATCGCCTCGCCCACCTCCGTGGGGTTGAGGCCCGCCATGACCTCGTCGAGCATGAGCACGTCCGGCGAGGTGGCAAGCGCGCGGGCGACCTCCACGCGCTTCTGAAGCGCCAGGGCTATGTCCGCGGGCGACTTGTCGCGGAACTGCTCCAGGCCGACGAAGGAAAGGATCTCGTCGGTCTTTTTCTCGGCTGCCGCGCCGTCGGCGCCCTTCTTGCCGAATATGGCGCCCATGAGCACGTTTTCCCTGACCGTCATGTCCGGGAAGTTCTTGGCCTTCTGGAAGGTGCGTGCCAGGCCCATGTGGCAGATACGGTACGGCTTCATGCCGCTGATGACCCGGCCCTTATAGGTCACGGTGCCGCTGTCCGCGCTTATCGCTCCGGAAATGAGATTGAACAGCGTGGTCTTGCCCGCGCCGT
>DBWE01000104.1:1465-3972 GCA_002308315.1 Clostridiales bacterium UBA1246
TCGACGTGGTCGACGGCACGGCGGCCGCCGAAGGCCCTGGTCACGCCGATCCCTTCAAGGATTTTCATTCTTCTTCCCCTCCTTCCGCTGCCGCAGCCCGGCCGCAAGATCGTGAACGACGCCCAGTATGCCGCGCGGCATAAAGAGGATCGCCGCGACCATGATCACGCCCATAGCCAACATATAGATGTAGGGGAACTGCGTGGTGAGCAGCTCCTGCAGATAGGNNACGCCCAGGATGCCCCGGGGCATGAAGAGGATGGCCGCGATCATGATGACGCCCATGGCCAGCATGTAAATATAGGGGAATTTTGTGGTGAGCAGCTCCTGCAGATAGGCGAAGACGGCCGCGCCGATCAGGGGACCCAGCAGATTCTGGGCGCCGCCGAAAATGACCATCAGCACCGGCAGGAAGCTGTAGTTGGCGTTGAAGGCGATGCCGGGGTCGATATAGGTCCAGCGGGTCGCCATTGCCGCGCCCGCGGCGCCCATGGCGAAGGCGCTTATCGCGAAGGAGAGGACCTTGACGCGCGTGGAATTTATGCCGATATGCTGCGCGGCGTCCTCGCCCTCGGCGATGCAGACCAGCGCGCGCCCGAAGCGGCTGCGCTTGATGACGATGATCGCGGCCAGCAGGACTATCAGCAGGACGTAGAGCGCATAGAAGACCTCGGTGAAGGAATGCGACACCACGAAGCGTCCGCGCGTGCCGTTGAGGTGGACCTCCAGATACAGTATCAGCGTTTCCATCAGCTTGACGATGCCGAGGGTGAATATCGTGAAGTAGACGCCGCGCAGGCGCAGAGTGATCAGGCCCGTCAGGAAGGCCAGCACGCCTGCGGCGATCCCGCCGATCAGCATCATCACCGGCAGAGGCATGGACGCGGCGTCGCCTAGGATCGCGGAGGCATATACGCCAAGACCGAAGAAAGCGGCGGTCGCCAGGGAGATATAGCCCGTCGCGCCGGAGAACATATTCCAGCACAGCGAGAGGATGACGTACATAAGGACGCTGCCCATCATGATCGTGGCGTAGGGCTTGGTCATTCCGGGCAGGAAGCCGAGCAGGACCAGCGCCGCGATAACGAAAGCGGGCAGGATGGCCTTTTTGGGAGACGCCCTATACTCGTTCAGCAGCTGTTTCATCACGTCTTCCCTCCCATCAGTCCGCTGGGCTTGACCAGCAGCAGAACGATAATGATGAGGTAATAGGCCACCAGCGACAGGCTGGGATCGATGTAATTGACCAGCGTTCCGACGAAGCCGAGGATGAAGCCGCCGAGCAGGGAGCCCGGAACGCTGCCCATGCCGCCCAGCACGACCACGATGATGGCTATGATCGTATAGCTCATGCCGATCGAGGTATTGAACTGGTTGATTATGGAGATCAGGCTGCCGGCCACGCCGGCCAGCACGGCGCCGATCCCGAAGCAGATCGCGCCGACGCGGTGGATCTTTACGCCCATGAGGGCCGCCGCGTCCGCGTCCTGGCTGACGGCGCGGATGGCTTTGCCGAGGCGGGTAGTCTGCAGGAAGAAATAGAACATCAGGCTGATCGCGACGGCCAGCAGGAGCACCACGAGCCGGTTCAGGGCGATGGCGGTGCCGAGAAAGCTCACGCTGGTCTGCAGGAAAGCATAGACCTGCTGCTGGCTGCCCCAGATCTGGAGCGCCACGTTCTGCAGCACGAACATGAGGCCGAAGGAGACCAGCATGGAGTTGGATTCAAACGCGCCGACGGAGCCGGAGACGTCGCCGAGCTTCTTGTATATCGTCCGGTGCAGCACGAAGCCCAGCAGGAACATGGCCGGCACGATAAGCAGCATGGCTATGAGAGGGTTCACGTTCGCCCGCACGAGCACGAGCGTAAGAAACGCGCCGATCATTATAAACTCGCCGTGGGAAACGTTCAGGATCCGGGCGACGCCGTACTGTATGCTCATGCCCATGGCGATGATCGCATACACGCCGCCCATGATCAGACCGCTGGTCACGACGTTGAGGACCGTTATCCACATAAGAATCAATTCCTCACTCTGTTTTTTTCGAAAGGAAGGGGGTGCTCCGGATCCGGAACACCCCCGGGTTTACTGCCTTTCGGCTGTATCCGACGGCCTGTCAGTCCTTGGGCCAGGCGGGCTTGGGAATGATGGGATCGCCGGTGGCCTTGTCAGTGCGGTCGATGACCTCGAACACGCCGTCCTGCCACTGACCGACGTTGCCCATGAAGCAGTCGCCGGCGATCAGGTTGTTTTCAAACCAGGTGTCGCCGAGAACGGTCGTGAAGTGGTTTTCGGCGAGATAGTCGCGCACCTTGGCGTTGTCCAGAGTGCCGGTCTTCTCGATGGCCTCCTGCACGCACTGCAGGCCGGCATAGTAATGGACCAGTCCCCAGAAGTCGTAGTAGACGTTGGGATCGTCCTTCCAGAATTCCTTGAAGTGCTCGAAGTACTCGGCGCAGGCGGGGCTGCTCTTGGGGTTCCAGGCGCCCCAGGACATGATGCCCT
>DBWE01000104.1:3997-9282 GCA_002308315.1 Clostridiales bacterium UBA1246
AACCACACCTTGGGGTTGTAGTCCAGCGCGATGGACTGGTTCAGAGCGAGATAGCCCTGATCGGGGTAGGTCAGGCAGAGGAAGGCGTCGACGCCGCTGTTCTGGGCATCCTGGATGATGCTGGTCATGTCCTGGATGTCGGCGGGCACGCTCTTGACGCCCTTGATGTCGCAGCCTATGCCGGCCAGCGCGGGGATCACGGCCTGGGAGTACTCGATGCCGTGGAGATCCTCGATGTAGACGACGTAAGCGGACTTGATGTCGGCCTCCTTGAAGATCTCGGCCAGCGCGGGGGCCTGCGTATCGGAGAAGTTGAGGCTGGAGAAGAAGTAGGGGTACTTCGCGATGGACTCCTTGAGGGAGGCGCTGCCGCCCTCGGCGCCCATGAGGACCTTGCCGTACTTGTTGGCTATGGGAGCCGCGGCATAGAGGAAAGCGGTGCTGACGGGGGGCAGGATGAAGTCGACCTCGTCCTCGACGATGGCCTTCTCGAGGTTGCGGGTCATGGTGCTGAGGTCGGAGGTGTCGTCGTAGACCTTCAGTTCGATGGGCATCTTCTTGCCGTACTCTTCAACGTAGATGCCGCCCTGGGCGTTGACGTCGTCCACCCACATCTTGTAGATGGGGCCGTAGGCCGACTGCTCGAAGAAAGCGTAAACGCCGGATATGGATCTCGAGCCGCCGAAAACGATGGTTTCCTTATTGGGGTCGATCTTGGTTTCGCCGGAGTCGGGGGTCTGCCCGTCCTGAGGCGAGGGGGTCTCGCTCTTTGCGCAGGCACTGAACAGCATGAACACTGCCAGCACGGCGAGGATGAGTGCCAATACGGATTTTTTCTTCATGACGTCCTTTCCTTTCAAACTTTTTAATTATTTTCTTCCGTTGCGTGCCCGGGCAGAGCCGCGCCTGCCCGAAAACGACATATCAAAGACACGGTTTTTCTATCACTTGATTGAAAAAAATAATAAATAATTATTACCCGCGTCGGGATGATAATACTATAATTGCTCACTTTTGTCAACAGGGTTTCGCGCGCGGAAGGCGTCGTACGGAAGAAAAAAAGGAAAAGCGGGAGCTTCACATGCTGCGGAAGCCGAGGCCGAGTATATCGCTGGTGTCGGTAACTATCACGAAGGAGTCGGGATCGGTCTTCTTGACCTGAGCCTTGAAGCGCGCGCTTTCGCGCTTGCTGCAGACCGTGAACAGCAGCGCTTTTTTCCTGTGGGTGAAGACTCCCTCGGCCTCGCAGCGGGTCACGCCGCGGTGCAGGGAGTCGAGCATATACCGGCTGACGTCGTCGGGCTTTTCGGTGACGACCATGAACAGCTTGCACAGGTTGATGTTTTCTATGACCGAGTCTACCAGGAAGGTGGTGGCGAAAAGGCCGGCCGCCGAGTAGAGGCCGATCTTTATCCCGAATACCCAGAAGGCGCTCAGGGTAACGACGCAGTCGGAGATGAGCAGCGCCTTGCCCACCGAAACGCCGCTGTATTTCCACAGTATCAGGGCGATTATATCCGTGCCGCCGGAGGAAGCGCCCTCGCGGAAGAGCATGGCCGAGCCTATCGACGAGAGCAGTATGGCAAAGACCAGCTCGAGCATGGGCTGATCGGTCAGCGTGCCCCCGGCGGCAAAAACGGCGGCGTCGGTATAGGGCAGCCAATGCTCCAGCGCGCTCATGCCGAGGGAAAAGACCGCCGTGCCGTATATCGTTTTGACGCCCATGCTTTTGCCCAGCAGCAGTACGCCCAGCACCAGCAGCAGGACGTTCACCGCGAGGATGAACAGAGCCGGCGTGACGGAAGGGAACAGGGAGGCTATGACCGGCGCGAGGCCGCTCACACCGCCTATGGCGAAGCCGTTGGGTATCTTGAAGAAGTATACGCCGGCGATCATCATCGCAAGACCGAGATTTACCTTGAGAAAGCTTATCAGCTTTTCGCCGATCCCGCCCTCGCCGGGGCGCACGGGTCTTTTTTCGTTCATGGTTTCCCTCCTGCACGTTTTCCGACCGCGGAGCGGCCGAAAAAATTTTTATAAAAAATACTTGACAAAACAAAACGGAGCTATTACAATGCGGAACATCAACGTAGATGAAGAGCGTCTGTCGGAAGGCTTTTTCAGAGAGCGGGCGGTCGGTGCGAGCCCGTAAAAGCGCCGGTAGAGTATCACTTCGGAGTTCGGGCCTGAAATCCCGCGAGGGTGAGTAAGCGTCCGCGTGACGGCACGTTACAGCCGAAGGGCTTGATGGAGTCCGATGAGTGCGCCGGCGGAAAACCGGCGAAATTGGGTGGTACCGCGGATCAGATGACCCGTCCCGATATTCGGGAAGGGTCTTTTTTATTTTTGAAAAGGGGATGAAACGATGGAAACAAGGCTTAACGAGGTGGCGCGCAGGATCAGGGAGATCCGTGAGATACTCGGCTATACTCCCGAGGAAATGGCGGAGGCCCTGGAGACGACCGCCGAGGAATATCTGGAATGCGAAACGGGCAAAAAGGATTTTTCCTTCATGTTCCTGTATCGCTGCGCCGACAAGTTCCGCGTTGATATCATAGAGCTCATGACGGGAGAAGGACCGCATCTGACCGGCTACAACGTGGTCAGAGGAGGCAAGGGCCTGCTGATGCGCCGCGACCACGGCTTTGATTATATGCATCTCGCGGCCGATTTCCGCAAAAAAAAGGCGGAGCCCTTCCTCGTCCGCGCGCCCTATCATGAGGAGGAGCAGCACAAGCACATAGAGATGTCCGCGCACGAGGGGCAGGAATTCGACTATATCCTCGAGGGAACGATGCACTTCGCCTTTGAGGATCATATCGAGGTGCTTGAGGCCGGAGACTCGGTGTATTACGACTCCGGACGTCCCCACGGCATACTCGCCGTGGGCGGCAGAGACTGCGTTTTTCTTGCGATAGTCGTAAGGGGCGAGGAGGAGAAAGAGAAATGAGAAACATCAACCTGCGCTACGTGCGCGAGACCTATGACGAAACGGGATTTCTTACCGATTTTCGTCTCGAATACCCGGACAATTTCAATTTCGGCTACGACATAGTGGACGATATAGGTCTCAACGATCCCGACCGCCCCGCCATGCTCTGGCTCAACGAACACGGCGAAAGGCATCTGTTCACCTTCGCGGAGATAATGCGCCGCTCCAATCAGGCGGCGAATTTCCTCAGGAGCATAGGCGTGAAGAAGGGCGACATGGTGCTGGCCGTGCTCAAAAGGGATTATCGCTTCTGGTTTCTGGCTCCCGCCTGCCATAAGCTCGGCGCCGTGCTGGTGCCCGCGACGCACATGCTGAAAAAGCACGACGCGGAGTACCGTCTGAACGCGTGCAGCGCGAGGGTGGTGGTATGCATCGAGCCGGTGGCGGACGTCTTCGACGAAGCGCAGCCGCAGTGCCCGTCGCTGCAGGTCAAGGTCTGCGTCGGGAAAAAGCGCGAGGGCTGGCTGGATTACGACGAATGCGTCGATCCCATGCCGGACACGCTGGAGCGGGTGGATACCAAAGCGACGGAGCCCATGCTGATGTATTTTTCCTCCGGCACCGCGGGCAATCCCAAAATGGTCCTGCACAGCCATACCTACGCTCTGAGCCATATCTTCACGGCCAAGCACTGGCATAATCCCGACCCCGACGGCATACATTTCACCATAGCCGATACCGGCTGGGGCAAGGCCGTGTGGGGCAAGCTCTACGGACAGTGGGCCATGGAGAGCTGCGTGTTCACCTATGATTTCGACAAATTCGTGCCCGCGGACATACTGCGCCTCATCGGCGAGAACGGGATCACAACGCTGTGCTGCCCGCCCACGATGTACCGCTTCTTCATGAAGGAGGACCTGTCGAAATTCGACCTGTCCGGCCTGAAATACTGCACCATAGCCGGCGAGCCCCTCAATCCGGACGTTTTCTACGGCTGGAAGGAGGCCACGGGCATCACGCTGATGGAGGGCTTCGGACAGACGGAAACGACGCTGTCGATATGCAACCGCGTGGGCATGAAGCCCAAGGCCGGCTCCGTGGGCAAGCCCTCGCCGCTGTACAACGTGCGGATAGTCGACAACGATATGAAGGACTGCCGCCCCGGCGAGACCGGCGAGGTCATCATCGGCCTGGATCCGAGACCGGAAGGGCTCATGATATGCTACTACCTCAATGAGGAGAAGAACGCCGAGGCCATGCGGGGAGGCTGGTACCATACCGGCGACACCGCGTGGAAGGACGAGGACGGATACATCTATTTCGTGGGCCGCAACGACGATATAATCAAGTCCTCCGGCTACCGCATAGGGCCCTACGAGGTCGAGAGCGTGCTCATAAAGCATCCGGCGGTCGCCGAATGCGCCGTATCCGCCGCCCCCGACGAGATCAGGGGCCAGGTGGTCAAGGCCACGGTGGTGCTCAACTCCGGGTGGGAGCCGAGCGACGAGCTGGCAAAGGATATACAGCAGTTCGTCAAAAACGAAACGGCTCCCTACAAATACCCCCGCATAGTGGAGTTCGCAGAGAGCCTGCCCAGAACGATAAACGGCAAGATAAGACGGTCCGAGCTTCGGTAAGCTTTTCGGACGCCGCGTGCCCTTCGGCTCAAAGCGGGCCGAGATCGCTTTCCATCATCGCCATAAGTTCCCGCGCCATATCCTGCGCGGGGACTTTTTTTATCATCTGCCCTTTCTTGAAGAGCATTCCGTAGCCTCTGCCGCCCGCTATGCCGTAATCCGCGGAGGAGGCCTCGCCCGGACCGTTGACGACGCAGCCCATCACGGCAACCTTGATGTTCTTTTTACAGCCGCGCAGCCGCTCCTCCACCTCACTTGCAATCTTGACGAGGTCGATTCTCGTTCTTCCGCAGGTCGGGCAGGAAACAAACTGCACGCCGTCGGTATGTAAATCCAGCGCCCTGAGAATGTCATAGGCGGCGTAGACCTCGCGCACGGGGTCAGCAGTGAGTGACACGCGGATGGTGTCGCCGATGCCGTGCAGCAGCAGCGAACCGATGCCGGCGGAGGATTTGATGATGCCCATGCGCTCGGTGCCTGCCTCGGTCACGCCGAGGTGCAGCGGATAGTCNNCACTGCTGTGCGGCAAGCTCATATGCCTGTATCATGGTGGAGACGGTCGAGCTCTTCATCGAGAGCACGATGTCGGTAAAATCAAATTTTTCGAGCAGCGACGCGTGATAAAGCGCGCTGTCACAAAGCGCCTGCGGTGTGGGATGGCCGTATTTGGCGAGAATCTCCTTTTCGAGAGAGCCGGAATTGACGCCGATACGGAT
>DBWE01000104.1:9351-10300 GCA_002308315.1 Clostridiales bacterium UBA1246
CCCGCGGCAAAAGCCTCGAGCGCTAACTGATAGTTGAAGTGGATATCCGCGACAATCGGCGCCTTGACCGCTTTCTTGAGGGCGGGAATCAACCTGACCGCGTCCATGTCGGGAATCGCGGCGCGGATGATCTGACAGCCTGCCTCCTCGAGCGCTGCCGCCTGTCTGACGGAGCCTTCTATATCTGTGGACGGAACATTGAGCATGGACTGCACGCTGACCTGAGCGCCGCCGCCTATGAGCACACTGCCCGCCTTAACCTGAATTTTGCTTCCCATAATTGCCTCCTACATGCCCGGGAAGGTTCCCGTGATCAGCTGCCATACGTCCTTGACGGAAATGACGGCAATGAATAACAACAGAATGACCAGTCCCACGCCGTTGACGATATACTCGAGCTTGCGCGGCAGCGGTCTGCGGATAATCGCCTCAATCAAGAGGAACACAAAACGTCCGCCGTCCAGCGCGGGGAACGGCAGAAGGTTCACAACGCCGAGGTTGATCGTGATCAGCGCCATGATGAAAATGATGTTATTGACCGCGCTCATAAAGTTGATTTTCAGACCCTCGGACGCGACGACGGACACCGCCTTGGTGATTCCGACGGGACCGGAGAGATCATTGAAGGAGAACCTGCCCTGAACCAGCATGATCAGCGACTGCCAGACGGTTTTTGCCATCGTGACGGTCTGCGAAACGGTCTGCTGCATCACGGTGCCAAAGGTCTTTTCGATCGGCTTGACATAAAAGTCAATCGCGACGGAAACCTTGCCGTTATCGGCGTCCTCCTGTGATTGATAGAAAGAGTAAAACTGAACGCCCTCGAGCTTGACCTTCTCGCCGCCGCGGATTACCGTGAGGTCGGAGGTATAGCGCACGCGCTCATCTCTCTCCTTGATTTCGGGATAGGTATAGTCTGTCTTTTCGGAATAACCGCCGATAGCATAGT
>DBWE01000104.1:10389-10557 GCA_002308315.1 Clostridiales bacterium UBA1246
CGGCAAGCGTTTCCTGAGAGATCTCCTCGCCGAACGCGTCCTTCCAGCCGTCAACGATGCTCTGCGCGGCATTACGCGTCTCTACGGCACAGTCCTCCTTATAGACCTCGGTCGAGGACGGGTCGACGTTTTTGCACTGCATCGTCTGAACCGCGAATTGAAGATCCG
>DBWE01000104.1:10576-11017 GCA_002308315.1 Clostridiales bacterium UBA1246
ATCCACGATTTCGTCGCCTTCCTCCAGTCCGCAGTTCGCGCTGAACGATGCGGGTGAAAATCCGTCGACAATGGTGGATTCATAGTACGGCTGCTGCACGACGACGATGAACATCAGCAGAAATCCGACGATGAAGTTCATGAACGCTCCCGCGACAATGATGATCATGCGCTTCCAGACCTTCGCGTTGGTAAAGGCACGCGGATTGTCGCTTTCTGCGTCCTCTCCCTCCATCGAGCAGTAGCCGCCTACGGGGAACAGACGCAGGCTGTACTGCGTTTCTCCCTTTTTGAAGCCAAACAGCTTGGGACCCATTCCGAGAGCAAACTCGTTGACCTGGACGCCCGACTTTTTGGCGGTGATGAAGTGTCCGAACTCATGCGCAAAAATGATGAACTCAAAGAGCAGCACACCGATAATGATTAATGCTATTGTGATAAT
>DBWE01000056.1:0-2941 GCA_002308315.1 Clostridiales bacterium UBA1246
CGTCATCTTGTTGTCGGACCCCAGGCCCAGCCCCCTGCGGAAGAGATCCGCCCCGACGTCCGCTCCGCTTCCTGCGATATATGCGTTGCTCCGGCCCCTGCCGTTGCCTTCCACAGTCACGAATTTGTGGGACCGGTAAATCGGCTGCATATGCATGGNNGGCTTCCAGATCGGCCGTCCCTCCGCTCTGAAGAAGGCAATTGCCGCCAGGATCTCTCCCGGAGAAGATTTCCCTTGTTCCGGATTCCACAGCTCGTTCTGGTCCCCGCGGATATGCGGCGCCATGGCGGATTCATCGATCAGCAGGCAGGACAGCCAGAAATTGGGGATGCTCTTCTCCTCGTCGTAGGGATTCATGACGACGGGAAGATCCGCCAGGCCTTTCTTATATCTCTCATGGATGGCCCTTTTCTGTCCGATATGCTCGTCGAGGTAGGGAATCTGCCCGCGGATGACACCGGCGACAATATTGGACATCCGGTAGTTGTACCCGATTTCCTCATGCTGGTACCAGGCCGCCGCCTCCCGAGACTGGGTGGACCACTTCCGGACCTTTTCCGCGTCTTCCTGGCAGTCCGTCAGGAACATCCCGCCGGCGGAACCGGTGATAATCTTGTTGCCGTTAAAGGAGATGCAGTTGTAATCCCCGAGGGTGCCTGTTTCCACCCACTTCCCGTTCAGCCGGTACTTCGCGCCGAGACTTTCCGCCGCGTCCTCCACAATCAGCGCGCCGTGGGCGTCCGCGATCCTTTTGATCTCCTCCATCTTTCCGGGCGTCCCGTAAAGATGGGCCAGGACGATCAGCTTCGTGTCCGGGTAAAGCTCGAACGCCTTCTCCAGCGCGGCCGGATCCATGTTCCATGTGTCCCGTTCGGTATCGATGAAGACCGCTTCGCCGTCTTCGTACGCCACCGGATTGATGGAGGCGTCAAAGGTCAGGTCGGAACAGAATACTTTTCTTCCCGCCAGGGTTCCCTCGTTCGGTCTGGCCATGCCGTAAAGCTTCTCTCCGGCAAGCTTTGTCGCCAGATGGAGCGCCGCGGTTCCGGCGGAGAGCGCGACGGCATGCTTCACTCCGACGTACTCCGCGACGGCTTTTTCCACCTCGTCAATATTCCGTCCGACGGTGGAAACCCAGTTCGTCTGGATCGCGTCGTCCACCCAGCGCTGCTCGTCTCCGTGCATGGTAGGGCTTGAAAGCCAGACTTTATTTTTGAGAGGCTCAATGCCTTTAAATCTCGGGTCGCTTAAAAAGTCGTACATCTGATGCTCCCTCTGCGCTTCACTCCGCAAGTGCTTTGCGCCGGCAAATGATCATACGTCCCGCAATATGCGGCAATGCCTGTTTTCTCATATAAAAACAGCCGATAGCCCGCCTGCTCAATGAAGCAGGTGGGCTAAAATCGGTTCCCTAATGAACACATTTCAATTCTTATTTGAAAAAAACGCTTTCTCTCTTCGTTCATCGTTTTCATAAGAAACGGATATAAGCCCAAACAGATCACGGCGATTTCTTTCGGCCTATCCGGCGCTCAGTATCAGCTCGCCCTCGGCGGGCATTTCCGTCTCCGGCCTCGGCCTTTCGGCGGGCTTGTGATCCGGCACCACGCTCACGGGGGAATTATCCGGATGATACGTGCTGACCATGGCCTCCACAAGCTCTCTTATGTCCTTCTCGTTGCCGTAGGCCGCTGTCATCAGCTCTTCAAGCTGCCCCAGGAACTCATCGTTATCGAAAGGAATGGGGCAGCCGATATGGATCAGATCGTTTGCCGTTTTCCGCAGCCCTTCTTCGGCCATCAGCTTTTCTTCGTAGAGCTTTTCCCCCGGACGGAGCCCGGTATATACTATTTTTATGTCCTTGTCGGGCTTATAGCCGCACAGCCGTATCAGGTTTCGTGCAAGAGAATCGATCCGCACCGGGCTTCCCATGTCCAGCACGAATATTTCGCCGCCGTGGGCGTAGGTACCGGCCAGCATCACGAGGCTGACCGCCTCCGGGATGGTCATGAAATAGCGGATGATGTCCGGGTGGGTCACCGTGACCGGTCCGCCGTTTTCTATCTGTTTTTTGAATATCGGGATCACCGAGCCGTTGGAGCCGAGGACGTTGCCGAAGCGAACGGCGACGAATTCCGTCCGGACGTTCTCCGGCAGTTTCGGGGAGCGGGCTTCGCCCGGACCTTCCGCGCCGTAATGCGTGAACAGCCGGGGGATCTCGCTCGCCTTTCCCGCTTTTATCTTCGCGTCGAAGCTCTGGATGATCATTTCGCAGATGCGCTTGCTGGCGCCCATGATATTGGTCGGATTTACGGCCTTGTCCGTACTGATGAGGACAAAGCGCTCGCAGCCGTGCGCCATGGCGGCATACGCGGTCTTATACGTGCCGATGGCGTTGTTCTTGATCGCCTCGCAGGGGCTGTCCTCCATAAGGGGGACGTGCTTATGAGCCGCGGCGTGATAAACGATCTGCGGACGGTATTCATCGAATATCTCGTACATGCGGCGGCTGTCGCGGACGGAGCCGATGAGCGTTACCAGATCCAGCTCCGGATACTTCGCCCGCAGCTCAAGCTGAACGGCATAGACGCTGTTTTCGTATATATCGAGGATGACGAGCTGCTTCGGATCGTGAGCGGCGATCTGACGGCACAGCTCGGAGCCTATGCTCCCGCCGCCGCCGGTGACCAGGACGGTCTTGCCGTTTATGTATTCAAATACCTCGGACAAGTCCGCCTTTATGGGCTCGCGGCCCAGCAGGTCCTCGATGGCCACGTCCCTCATCGCGCTGACCGTGACCTGGCCGAGCACGAGCTGATAGATGCCGGGGAGCTGTTTCAGCTCGCAGTCGGTTTCGTTGCAGATGCTGATGATATCCCGCTTGTCCTCCGCCGAAGCCGAGGGGATGGCAAGGAATATCTTGCTCACGCGGTATTTTTCC
>DBWE01000056.1:2991-6966 GCA_002308315.1 Clostridiales bacterium UBA1246
TTGGGGTTGTCGTCGATGAAGCAGACGGCCTTATCGTTCAGCTCCTTCGATGAGATCAGGTCGCGTAAGATCATCTGCCCGGCCTGACCCGCGCCGATGATCATTACGCGCCCTGCCGGATCGGCCGTCTGGCTCAATCCGGAACGGAAGAAAAGCAGCAGCCGGTATGAGAACCGGGGCGTGCAAAGGAGAATGAGCTGAACTACGGAGCCCCACAGATAATACGACAGGGGCATTCCGGCATGGATGGCGGAAAGAACGATTTTATACAGGACCGACGCCGTTACGGACCCGAAGATGATCCTCACAAGCTCCCTGTAGCTTGCGTATCTCCACATGCTGCGGTACATTTTGAGGAACAAAAGCAGAATAATGGCGCCGATCGCATACAGCGTGATGAAACGGCGGAACGGGTCCAGATACTCCTGCGGGATCTTTGAATAAACGCAGTCAAATCTGACCCAGAGCGCCAGAGCATATGAAAAATGAATGGAAATAAAATCACAGAGCATCAGAAAAAATGCTGCGATCATCCAATGCTTGAGCCTGCGTCTGTTGACCTTATCCCGGTTTTCGCTTTCCAAGTTCGATATCCCTCCAACCGCCCGAACGTATTCGCGGCGGTATGTTTTTATGATCCGACGATCACTTTCCCGGCGACAGTATCACGTCGCAGATCCTGTCGACGTCGTCCGCTTCCAGCCCCTCATACAGGGGGAGGCAAAGGATGTTCTGCGAGACGTCCCGGGCGACCGGCGTTTCCGCGCCGGCAAATTCCCTGTAACAGTCCAGGTCGTTGACCGCAGGATGGAAATATCTGCGGGAGCCGATGCCGTTTTCTCTCAGAGCGGCGAAAACGTCGTCCACGGTCCGGCCGAACAGCGCCCTGTCGAAGTACACGGGGAAGTAGGCGTAATTTGCTTCCACGCCCCGCCGGGGCCTTGTCAGCACTATCCCGCTCACGCCGTCCAGGCGTTCGTGATAGCGCTCGCAGGCGGCTTTTCTCGCCGCGATGCTGCTGTCGATATGTCTGAGATTGCATATGCCCATGGCGGCGCGGAATTCGTCCAGCTTCGCGTTCCCGCCCACGGACTCCACCGTTTCCCCATAGCGGATGCCGAAGTTCTTCAGCTCGCGGAGGGGGACGTAAAGGCTCCTGTCGCGAAAGGAGACCGCGCCGCCCTCAACGGAATTGAATACCTTCGTCGCGTGGAAGGAGAACACGGTCGCGTCGCCGAAGCAGCCGACGCCCCGGCCCATGTATTTTTCGCCGAACGCGTGAGCGCCGTCGTAAATGACCTTAAGCCCGTGCTTTTCGGCAATGCTCTCTATCCTGCTCACGTCGCAGATATTGCCGTAAACGTGGACGGGCATAACGGCGACGGTCCTCGGGGTGATCAGCTCTTCGATCCTGTCGGGGTCGATGCAGTAATCCGATCTATCTATGTCGCAGAATACCGGTCTCAGCCCCGTGCGAACGATGGCGTGAGCCGTGGAAACGAACGTGAACGGTGTGGTGATGATCTCGCCGCAGCCCCGCTTTTCGCCTTCGTCCTTCAGCCCGAGCGCCAGGATCGCCGATTCCAGCGCCATGTGCCCGTTGACGAAGAGGCTGAGCTCTTCCGCGCCCAGATAACGGATGAGCTGTTCGCGAAGCTTCATGTATACCGGGCCCATGTTGGTCAGGATACGGTTTTCGAAAACGGGTCTTATTTCTTCGATATATTCATCCAGCGGGGGCATCGAGGGGCGGACAACGTGAATGGGCATTTATACGCCCTCCTGTGAGTGCTTGGATGGGGAAGGGGACCTTTGCGCCCCGACGCCTCCCCGATCGGCCGCGGCGGTATACCGTTTCCGGGCGGCGTGCGCGGTATCTCGGTATGTTTCCGCCGCGGCGGCGATATGAACGGGGAGGGAGAGAGAAGATAAGCTATTATCAATAAGGCCGAGCCTTGCCAGCGCTTCGACGCGCTCCGGTCTCATGCCGCCCTGCCGCAGACTGCGGAGCTGATTTCGGATCCATTCTCCTGTTTTATATCCGTCCTCGGAAACAAAGCTCCGCTTCCAGGGCTTTTCTCCGAGACTGCCGAGATAGCTCTCCGCGTGAGCGTAGCCGGTCTGCCATTGGGCGTCCGCGGGACGCCAGACCATGCCGAGCTTTTCAAGGCGCTCCGTCTGCCCGGCGGTCAGCGCGTGATACGCCGTGGGGTGATTGTGATTTGCCCTTTGGTTGGCGATCCATATGCCCAAAGCAAAGCCGTCGTCGCAGACGTGGTCGAAGGGGACCGACAGGCCGCCGGTCTGTCCGAAATACAGCGCCGCGTGCCGGTATCCGTTTTCCCACGGATCGTCGAACTCCCATATCATGCCGATCGCGTCCAGCAGGCTTATCCGCTTTTCCGGGAGCTTTCCCTCGCGCCTGTATTTCCTCTGCCTGCATACCCACACTCCGGTCTTGCTGCCGGAGGACGACAGATACGTCTGCGGGATATTCAGATCTCCGTGTTCCCTGTAATAGGCCTCCGCGTCCCGGTACTGCCGCTCCCATGCGCTGCTGCGCAGACGCTCGATACGGCTCGTCCGATCCAGGCCGATGGCTTCCAGCCTCCGGATACGGTCCGCGGTCAGCGTTTTGCCGGGAAGGCTGCCGCCGATGATCTGCCGCTGCTCGCTGAGCCATTTGCCGAGCCACACGCCCTCGGCCCTGAAGCGCGAGGGAATGTTCAGATCGCCGTGCTCCCTGTAGTAGGCTTCGGCCAGCGAATACCGAAACTCCCACGGATCGGGCTTTCGCCAGAGGATCCCGATGGCGTTGAGCTTTGCGATGCGCTCGTCGTCCAGATTGCCGTACTGCTCTCCGGCATATATCCTGCGCTGCGTCTGCAGCCAGGCGCCGAGAGCATATCCCTCCGCGGTCCTGTATTTCCGTGGAATGTTCAGAATGCCGTTCAGCTCATAATACTGCCTGGCATGATCGTACATCAGCTCCCAGGACACGGTCAGGGTATCGTTGAGCCGCTCGAACAGCTCCCGTGCGTCCCGTACCTCCTCGATGAGGTGGAAACGCTCGTTGACGATGCGCCCGCCGTCGCCCGAAAAGAGATAGTGGCTGACCGCCTGGTCCATTTCCCGCTTGATGGCGCCGATGCTGTAAAGATTGTCGATATTGTTGACTATGTCGAAAATGATCGGCTCCGTGGCTTTCGACGCGGACAGCGCCCGTCCGATCTGCTGCTTGTAAATGATGGGGGAGACGGTGGGACGGAACAGAACGACTCCGCTCACGTCCTCCACATGGACGCCCTCGTTGAGCATATCTATGCAGAACAGCAGCTTGAGATGGCTGCTGCGGTCGGCCTTGAAGTCACGAAAGGCTCTGCTCGAAGCCGGGTCATTGGAATGGGCGGAGTAAACGTGGGGGCTCGGGTCGATCCTGCCGAACCACTCCTGCACGCGGCCCATCATTTCCCGCATGTGCTCCAGATTGGCGCAGAAGACGAGATATTTTCCGTGCCGGTCCGTCATGTGCCGGTCGAAAATAAGGTCGAGTCCGTCGGCCCGGTCCAGAGCGCGGCGCAGGGCGTCGAGATATTTGCCGGCCTCCTCGCGCACGGCCGCGTTCCGGCTGCGCATGGCGCGGTTTTTCAGCCGCTCGTAATCCTTTTGATAGGCAAACACGCTCAAAACGTAGGTCGGCGCTTTGAGGATGCCGCGGACGATAGCCTCGCCCAGCGTCATTTCCGAGGCGACGTTGCCGTCAAAAAGCTCGTCGGCCATATCGCGCTGCCGGTCAAGGTAGCGGATGCTGGTCGCGGAAAGCCCCAGCAGCTTCGCCTCCCGGTACTGCGCGATCAGCCGCCGGACGCCGGCGCCCCACTGGTCCGCGCCGCAGCGGTGGAATTCATCGAGGATGATGAGATCCGGCCTGATCTCCCGCAGCTCGGCGTCGTCCAGAAGCATCAGCTTGGCATA
>DBWE01000056.1:6988-7292 GCA_002308315.1 Clostridiales bacterium UBA1246
GCTCCGGCGGCGGCGAGGTTTTCCAGCTGGGTCTTGAATATATATTCGGAAGGGGAAAGCCAGCAGACGCGCTTATCCGCGTGGTCCTCGCACAGGCGCAGGCCGATGAAGGACTTGCCGGTGCCGGTGGGGTGGATTATCGCGGCTTTGCCGGTCTCCGCAAGCATGGCAAGCGCAGCCTCGTAAGCCGAGGCGTTATGCGGAAATAATGATATGGCCATGCTTTCACCGCCCGAAAAAAGCGCCAAGCCCGATGACCGGTTCGGGCTTGGCGTACTGTTTGAGCCTGGGGAAAAAGGTGTAC
>DBWE01000056.1:7436-7570 GCA_002308315.1 Clostridiales bacterium UBA1246
AAAAAGGTACACTTTTTTACACGGAGGCTTCAACGGGCCCATTTCAAAAAGGTTTTGTGGTTTACCCCCAGACGGGCCGCCGCGCCGCGAGCGGATATCATTCCGTTTTTCCACTGCTCATAGACTGCCGGATA
>DBWE01000137.1:0-1632 GCA_002308315.1 Clostridiales bacterium UBA1246
CCGGACACCATGCCGCACAGCGCCGAGGAGATGACGGCCACCTTTGCCGGGCCGCCGCTCGAGGCTCCGGCTATGGAATTGGCCACGTCTATGAAAAACTGCGAGATCCCCGTCCGTTCAAGGAAGGCCCCGAAGATGACGAACAGGACGATGAAATTCAGGCAGGCCCGGGTCGGCGTGCCTATCACGCCCTCCGTAGTGTAGAATATGTCGTATACGTTGCGTATCACGGCCCTCGGGAGGCTGCTGAAAACCGCTCTCTGCGCCACCGAATAGATTATAAAGGCCGAGGCGACTATGACTATCGGCAGCCCCACCGCTCTGCGGCAGGCCTCGAGAGTGACGATTATGCCCACGGCGCCCGCGATCACGTCAAAGGTGCTGATGGCAAACGCCTTTTCTATCATCGCCTGATAGTTCAGCGCGAAATAAAAATACGCTCCCGCGCCGAGCAGCGCAATGACGATATCGTACCAGGGCACGAAATTGTTTCTCTTCTTTTTCCCCTTCGAGGCGGGGAAATTGACGAATACGAGGAATACTATCGCCCCTACGAAGGACGCCCTTTCAAACCTCGTCTCACCCGTATAAAACAGCAGGAACACCGCGTAAAGCGAAAAGAGAACGAAAAGCACGCGAACGATCTTTCGCGGTATTCCTTCCCACAGGCGCGTGTTCGACTCGCGGTCATATTTCTCCATCACCGCGCGTATTTCGGCTTCGTCGGCTCCGAGTCCGACGGCGTCTTTTTTTATTTCCTCAGACAGATGCGTCACTTCCTTTCATCAGACCCGTCGGGGACGGGGAGTCGAAAAGCGCCGAAAGAGCGCCGTTTGAAGCTATACAGCGGCATGCGGGCGGCGGTGAATATCACGCTGCTGTTCTGCCCGCAAAGCTCGCGAAGACCGATCTGTCTTCCTTTGATGCTCAGCACGTGATCCGACACGGTGCCCACGACATACCGCAGCGGCTCCATTTTCATGTTTATGTCCGAAATGATCATTTCTCCGGCGTCGCCGATGCGGAGAGACCAGCTTCCGTCGAGTACCTCCGCGACGCCGGCGCCGAAGCTGTAATACACGCAGCCGGTGAGCCAGATCTCTCCGCCGCGGACCGCGTACAGCTCCGTTTCATCGGTCTTATTGACCGAATGGGTGAAGGTAACGGAGAATTCCTCTCCCTCCTTCACGGGCACAGCCGCGTATACCTCCCCGCTGTCGGCGTCCCTGAGGACGAGACAGAGAGGCGAAAACGCGGCTGTAAGGGCAGCCGCAGCGATAACCAACACCGCCGCGGCCGCCGCTGCAAGCTTTTTTCTTTTCAATTATTTCCCGACGTCGATCCCCTTTTCGGCGTAGAACTTCTGCGCGCCGGGATGGAAGGGTATGGAGATGCCGCTCACCGCCGTGTTGAGATCCAGCTCATTTCCCTTGTTGTGGGCGGCGGATATCTCGTCCTTATAGTCGAACAGGCCCTTGAGGAAGCTGTAGACCGCGTCCTCCTTCAGATCGTTCGAGGCGATGATCGTGGCCATGACCGCGGCGCACTGCACGTCTCCGTTCATGCAGCTGTAGGTGTCTCCGGGAACCGTCACGGCGGTGTAGAAGCCGTATTTTTCCTGCAGCTGCGCGA
>DBWE01000137.1:1769-2151 GCA_002308315.1 Clostridiales bacterium UBA1246
TATGCCGTAGGCGGCGAGTATCTGCTCGGCGTTGTAGCGCGTGCCGGAGTCGGAAGCGCCGACGGAAACGGACTTGCCCTTGAGCTGGTCTATCGAGCTGATATCGGACGCCGCGACTATCTGCACTATCTCGGGGTAGCAGGACAGCACGGCCGAGAAGGATTTGACCGGCTCGGTGAACATGTCGGTGCCGGTATAGGCGTAATACATAACGTCGTTCTGAACTATGGCGAGGCTGTCGTCGCCGTTCTGCACGAGCTGGATGTTCGCCTTGGAGGCGCCGGTAGATTCGACCGTGATGTTGATATCGTCCTTCAGCTTTTCATTGAGCACCTGCGCGATGACTCCGCTGAAGCCGTAATAGGTGCCCGCGGTGCCGCCG
>DBWE01000137.1:2178-9275 GCA_002308315.1 Clostridiales bacterium UBA1246
CAGCCGCAGAGAGCGGCGAGAATGATCACTGCCATCAGCAGAGCGGCGGCCGATCTTATTGTTCTCTTCATGATATCCTCCTGATCTGCATTATTTTTTACGAAAGTTTCAATATGCGCTCATTTTACACTATCATATGCCCGATTTCAAGAGTGTAAATGAATAAAACCCCGGTCAGGCATTCATTTTCCGGTCTCCCGCCCGCGAAGGGCCATCCCGAGCCCGTTTTTTCGTACGTATCGTTTTTTTCGGATTTTTACTATACAAGGCAGCCCGTAGTGTGGTAAAATGACACAAAAACAAATGCCCGCTCCCGCGGGAACGGGACGGGGCAAAAACTCTTGATCGGAGGTTTCGGAACATGCGCCTTGATCTGACCGCCATTCATTTCGGAAAACACATGTCGCGGCACATGATATACGAGGAGACCGGCGCCGACGGCAGCGGCATCGAAAAGGGCCTTTATCTCGCTCTCGCTTCGGAGAGCAGCAGTCTTTTCGGAGGAGCTTCCGCGCGCGCCAAGGGCTTTCTGCGCATAGCGCCTCTTTACGGCGGCGAGGAAGCCGCCTACGGCTATTCCGCCTCTCCTTCCCTGGTGGAGCTCAATTCCTCCGGCGGGCATATCCGTTTCGCGATAGACGGTGACTCCGTCCTGCGCATCGAGGGCAAGGGCCTCGCCCTGCGCCTCGTCGGCAGGCTCAGCTTCGGTGAGAACGCCAACAGGCACGATATGGGCGCGGAGATATCCCTCGGCTCGACGCGCTATCTCATCACCGCCATGAAGGGCAGCGTCAGTCTGGACACTCAGTGGGATCTGCGGGCGCTGCGCTCGTCCGACCCGGTCATCACCGTTGAGCCGGACGCGGACGGCTGCTTCTCCGCCGCGATATACGACACCGACGGCGCCTACGTCCTGCCCGCCCTCAGCGCGTCCTTGGACGAATGCGCCGACCGGTCTCAGCGCGAGTTCCAGGAATTCTTCAACGGTCTTACCGCGCCCGATTACGGCATAGGCGAGCTGAGCGACCTTGCGGCATATTCTCTTTGGACCGGTTTTCTCCCCTGCGGAGGAAAAAAGCGTCTCTGCTCGGACAAGATGAGCGGCCTGACCTTTACCGCCCCCGAACAGGCGCTCGCGACCCTGCCTCTGAAAAACGCCGAGACGGTGTGCGATCTCATCGACGCCCTTCTTTCCTCTGCGCAGCCGAGCGGATTTCTGCCCGCCTCGGTCTCCGGCTCCTCCACGCTCTATGAGGCGGCCCCGCCCCTGTACGGCTGGGCTCTGAGACGCGTGGTGCAGAGCGGGGAGTTCGGCAGCGTGCCCCGCGAGAAGTTAGCGGCACTCTACGACCATATGTCCCGCACGGTCGGGTGGTGGCAGAAGGAACGCCTTGCCGACAACGGCCTGTTCTATTACGCCTTCCCCCATGAATGCGGCTGGCCGCACGAGGACATTTTCCCCGACGTCGCTCCCGTGGCTTCGCCGGATCTGAACGCGTACATGGTCATGTGCGCCGACTGCCTGTGCAAGCTCGCCGTGCTGCTCTACAAGGCGGAGGACGCCGCGAAGTGGGCGGCGCTGAGCAAAAAACAGCTCAGGCTCATGGACGAGCTTCTCCGGAGCGGCGAAAAATACGCCTGCATGAACGTACTTACCGGTGAAAAATACTTCCCGGACAGTCTGCTTTGCCTCGTACCCCTCGCTCTCGGCAAGCTGCTGCCGGAGGACAACGCCCGCGCTCTCGGCAGGCTTGCCGCCTGCTCCGTGGACAGAGGATGCGATCTTCTTCTCAGCAGCATCATCGCCAACGGTCTGCTGGACTGCGATCTCGGCGCCACCGCGGAGCAGATCGCCATAGACATGATCTCCTCCTGCCTCGAAAAGGGCGTTACCCGGGATCCCTCCCGTCCCGCCCCGGCAGGAGCGAAGTATACTCCCGCCGCCTGCGCCTGCCTGCTGTATCTGAGCAGCCGCGTGGTGGCCTGATAATTCCCCGTGATCGGTGCGGCAAGGTCCGAAAACGGACCTTGCCGCAGTTTTATAACCGTGACATATATTTTATCATGTCGAGGCAGCGCATGGCGTAACCTGCCTCATTGTCGTACCAGGCTATGAGCTTCATGAAGCCCTCGTTCAGCGCGAGCCCTGCGCCGGCGTCGAAAACGCAGCTGTGAACGTCGCTCTTTACGTCCGAGGAAACGAGCTTATCCTCGGTATAGCGTATTATTCCCTTCATTTCCTCCTTCGCCGCGCTTTCCAGCGCGTGACATATCTCGGCGTAGGGCGCGTGCCTTTTCAGGCTCACCGTCAGATCCACCGCCGAAACGTCAGTCACCGGCACCCGCAGAGCTATGCCGGTGAGTCTTCCCGCAAGCTCCGGCAGCACCTTCCCCACCGCCTTTGCCGCCCCGGTGGAGGCGGGTATTATATTTTCCATGGCCGAGCGGCCCGCCCTCAGATCCTTTATCGAGACGCCGTCCACGGTCTTCTGTGTGGCGGTGACCGCGTGGACGGTGGTCATGAGGGCGTTTTCCACGCCGAAGGCGTCGTTTATCACCTTCGCCAGCGGCGCGAGGCAGTTCGTCGTACACGAAGCGTTTGACACTACGCGCATGTCTCCCGTCAGCTTTTGGTGATTTACTCCCATCACGAACATCGGCGCGTCCTTTGACGGCGCGCTTATCAGCACCTTTTCCGCGCCTGCCGCGATATGTCCTTCCGCCTTCTCCGCGCCGGTAAACAGTCCCGTAGCCTCCAGGACGTATCTCGCCCCCGCGCGTTTCCACGGTATCTCCTCCGGGCGGCAGCAGGCCGACACGTACACCGGCCTCCCGTTTACCATCAGTCTGTCCCCGTCGGCATACGCGTCCCCGTCCATGATCCCGTGAACGGAGTCGTGCATAAGCAGATAAGCCATGCCCTCCGGGCTCAGGAAGGGATCGTTCACCGCCGTTACGCGCACGTCGTCCCGCCCTTCCGCAAGCCTCAGCGCCAGACGGCCTATGCGTCCGAACCCGTTTATTCCTATCTCCGTCATGCCCTTTTCCTTTCCTTAAAGAAGAATACCATAAGTATTTCCCGAAAAAGGCCGCATAATACCGCCCGCAAAAGAAATCTCCGGCAAAGTCCTCTGACTGTGCCGGAGAAGCTTTTTCATTTGTACACGTCGCCGCCGTTATATCGGCCGTCCGTTATCACGGAAAAATGGAATATCGGTCTGTCCACGCGCAAAATGCGCATGGGATTATGCCTGACGTTCGGTGGAATGAAGATCATCGTGGAGCGCGTCAGCCTGCGCTGCTCGCCCTCGACGGTGAAAACGATCTCTCCGCCCAGCTCGTAGGGATCGTCCGGATCGGAGCCGAAAAAGCCTATGAGCTCTTCGCAGCCGTGGCTGTGCTCGTCGAATATCGGATCCCGCTGCGGCACGGCGGCGTACCATGCGGTATTCATCTGGAACGCGCCGGGGCAAACGTCGCCGTCCATCCACAGTATGCGCCTGGCAAAGCCGTCGTATATTTTTTTGAATTCCTCCGTCGCCATGCCGTCCGGATAACGCAGGTCCTGAACGAAGTATCCGGCGAAGCGGCCGCCCTCCGTGTTGTCGTATATCATTTTTTTGCCCCCTTCTTTCCCGCGTGATCGTATACCGGCAGCATTATCAGCGGCACGGCGCAGCCTGCCGCCGCTATGATGAACGCCGCGGTATAATTGCCCGTTTCGGCGCCCGCCGCGCTGACCGTGTTGGAAATCACGGTGAACAGCGGCGCGGACACGCCGAGGAACATAAAGGCCATGCCGTAGTTCGTCGCGGAATATTTCACGCCGAAGGAATCGGAGGCCATGGCGGGGAAGATGCCCGCCGGGCCGGAATAGCCCGCCACTATCAGCAGCACCGCCGCGATATACAGCCAGCCTCTCGCGAAGGTCATGCAGACCGACGCCGCCAGCGTCACCAGCGTGAGCACCCATATCGTCACGGCGCGCCCCGCGCGGTCGGAGGCCGCGGCGGCGATCAGCCTGGATATCGCCGAGGCCACTCCGGTCAGCGATACCGTCAGCGTTGCCATGCTTTCCGAAAGCCCCCTTGCCGCGGCAAGAGTCTTCACGCGGGGTATTATCATCATATACGCCGCGGGAAGGAACAGCAGCGACAGGGCGAGACACCAGAATTTGAGGGTGCGCAGCGTTTCCCTCGGCGTATACTGTCTGCCCCCGCTGCCGCCGCCCGCCGCGGCGAGCCCGTCAAGGTATTCCCGTCCGGGATTTTTTACGAACAGGGACGCGAGCACGACGAGCACGGGAAAGGTGAAGGCAAGTATGCGGAAGGTCGGGGTAAGACCGCGTACGTTTATCAGGGCGGTTATCAGCGGCGCCGTCACGGTGGCGCTCAGGCCGAAGGCGCACACGGAAATGCCCGTGGCGAAGCCCCTTTTATGCGGAAACCATCTTTGTATGCAGTTGAGGGCCGAGGAATAAGTAAAGCCCGTGCCCGTCCCGGCTACCGCGCCGTAGGTAAGATACACCGACCATACGGGCATCCCTTCCCTTACGGTATACGAGCTTGCAAGCAGTCCCGCGCAGAACAGCGCCCCGCCCGCCGCGGCGACCCTTCCGGGGCCGAAGCGGTCCGTAAGCGCCCCTCCGGCAAAGGAGCCCAGCACATACATGAATATGACCGCCGACGACACCATCGTCACCGACGGCGCGCTCCATCCGCACTCGTCCGTCACCGGCTTCTGGAACACGCTCCACAGATATACCATGCCCACGCTGAACATGCATACGAGGCATGCCGCCACGGCCGAAAGGCTGACTTTGTTTTTTTCTCCGCTCAATTCGATCTTATCTCCTTTACAGCCCCGCGAGGATCGCGTCGAGCGCCTCGATATCCTCCGGCGTCGTGGACGGGTCCGCCGCGAAACGCACGACGCTGTGCTCCGCGTCCGGCTTTTCCCAAAGCGTCAGTACGACTTCCTTCGTCAGCTTTTCCAGGCGGCTGTTCTCGATGAGTATAAACTGCTGATTTGTGGGCGAGTCTATATAAAAACGGAAGCCCCGCGCCGCGAGCACGCCTCTGAGCAGCTCCGTCATCTCCATGACGCGGCGGCTAATGCGCAGATACAGTCCGTCGGTGAACAGCGCGTCGAACTGCGCTCCCAGCAGTCTGCCCTTGGCCGGCAGAGCGCCCTTCTGCTTCACCGTGGTGAAAAAGTGCTCCGGCGCGCCCTTGGGGAAGACCAGGGCTTCCCCGCACAGGGCTCCTACCTTGGTTCCGCCTATGTAAAAGGCCCCGCACAGCCGCGCGATATCCTCGAGCCCCGCGTCGGCAGCCGGGCTGGCAAGGGCGTAACCCAGCCTCGCCCCGTCCATATACAGGGTAAGGGAATACTCCCCGCATACCGCCGACAGGCTTTCCAGCTCTCCGAGACTGTATATCGTGCCGTATTCCGTGGGCTGCGATATGTACACCGCCCCGGGAAAAACCATGTGCTCACGGCTTTCATCGCCGTAAAAGTCGCCGAGCCACGCCTTCAGCGTGCCGGCGTCGAGCCTGCCCTCCCGGCCGGGCAGCGTTATCACCTTATGGCCGCCGCTTTCCACCGCGCCGGCCTCGTGAACGCTTATATGCCCGGTCTGCGCGGCGATGACGCCCTCGTAGCCCTTCAGCAGCGCGGACAGCGCGACGGAATTTGTCTGCGTGCCGCCCATGAGGAAGAATATTTCCGCCTCCGGACAGCCGCAGGCGCGGCGTATCTTCTCCTTTGCCCTTTCGCACAGGCGGTCCTCGCCGTACCCCGGCAGCTTTTCGTCATTGGTGTCCAGCAGAGCCTTAAGCAGCTCGGGATGCGCCCCGGTCGAATAATCGTTTGCAAAATACAGCATACTTTTTCTCCTTTTCGGCCGTGTGATTATATCAAACCGCCGCCGGAAAAACAATAAAACCCGCTCGGTTTTTATTTATGTGAAGAATAACCGTTGACTTGTGAGAAAAAGCGTACTATACTAATATAGCTATTTAACGAAAAAAAGAATTTCGACCGAACAGGAGCAACAACAAAATGCCTATTACAGCTTTTCTGGAAGAAAACGCCCGCCGCTGGCCCGACGACACGGCCCTCGTGGAGATAAATCCCGAGCTTGAAAATCAGCACGAGGAGAAGTGGACCGAGTTCAGCCTCGTGGAGGCCGACCCCGAGCACGCCTACCGCCGCGAGATCAGCTGGGAGGATTTTGACCGCCGCGCCAACCGCTTTGCCAACCTGCTGCTCACCGCGGGCGTCAAAAAGGGCGACAAGGTCGCCATACTGCTGATGAACTGCCTGGAATGGCTGCCGATATATTTCGGCATCCTCAAATCCGGCGCGCTGGCCGTCCCCCTCAACTACCGCTATACGGCCGATGAAATAGAATACTGCCTGGATCTTTCCGACGCCTCCGTGCTCATTTTCGGCAAGGAATTCACCGAGCGCGTGGAAAGCAAGCTGGACTCCATGCCCAAAATCCGCAAGCTCTACTACGTCGGCAGCCATACGCCCATGTTTGCCGACAGCTACTATGAAATGATAGCCTACTGCTCCAGCCGCAAGCCCCGGGTGGAGATAAGCGACAGTGACGACGCCGCCATATATTTTTCCTCCGGCACCACCGGCTTCCCCAAGGCCATACTGCATATCCATGCCGCTCTTGTCCATTCCTGCCGCACCGAGCAGGCTCATCACGGCCAGCAGAAGGACGACTGCTTCCTGTGCATGCCGCCCCTTTACCATACCGGCGCAAAGATGCACTGGTTCGGCAGTCTGCTCTCCGGAGGCAAGGCGGTGCTGCTGCGCGGCATAAGTCCGGAATGGATACTCAAGGCCGTCAGCCGCGAGAAATGCACGATAGTATGGCTGCTGGTGCCCTGGGCGCAGGATATACTCGACGCGATCGAGCGCGGGGACGTGGATCCCGCCGATTACGAGCTGAGCCAGTGGCGGCTGATGCACATAGGCGCGCAGCCCGTTCCGCCCAGCCTGATAAGGCGCTGGAAGAGCTGTTTCCCCGAGCACCAGTACGATACCAACTACGGTCTGAGCGAATCCATCGGCCCCGG
>DBWE01000222.1:0-11476 GCA_002308315.1 Clostridiales bacterium UBA1246
CAACGCCGAGCACGGCGCAGTTGGTGGTGATAAGCGGCAGATAAATGCCGAGGGCCTTGTAAAGAGAGGGCACCGACTTCTGCAGGAACATTTCCACGAGCTGCACCAGAGCCGCGATGACGAGGATATAAACGACGGTCTGCATGTATTCCAGCCCGATGGGCACGAGCAGCAGCCGGTTGACTATCCAGCATACCATGGAGGCTATGCTCATTACGAATATGACGGCTATGCCCATGCCGAGAGCGGTATCCATTTTCCTGGATACGCCCATGAACGGGCAGATGCCGAGAAACTGCGAGAAAATGAAATTTTCTATCAGTATCGCACCGAGCGCGATGGATACTATCCCTGTCAGGCTCATGCCGCTTCCTCCGTTTCCGCTTTCTCCGCGCTGCGGCGGCTGAGCCGCTGTATGAGCGCGATAAGAAGGCCGAGAGTGATGAAACCGCCGAAGGGGAGGATGATGAGCAGGGCGGGGTAACCCTCGGGGATTATGCGTATGCCCGCGCCGTCCGGCCCGAGTATGCCGCCGCCGAAGGTGCCGTTGCCCAGAAGCTCACGCACTACGCTTATCACGATCAGCACCGCCGTATAGCCTATGCCCTGGGTGAGCCCGTCAAGAGCGGAGGCGGCGACGGAGTGCTTGGAGGCAAAGGCCTCCGCCCGCGCGAGTATGATGCAGTTTACGACTATGAGCGGGATGAATACGCCCAGCGAGGCCGACAGCGCCGGAAGGTAGGCCTGCAGCAGCAGATCGACCACCGTGACGAAGCCCGCTATGACGACTATGTAGCCGGCTATGCGTATCTTGGCGGGAATGAATTTCCTCAAAAGGGATATGACCACGTTGGAGCAGATAAGTATCACCGTGACCGAAACGCCCATGCCTATGCCGTTGAAGAGCGAGGTGCTTATCGCGAGAGTGGAGCACATGCCCAGCAGCTGTATCAGCACGGGGTTGTTGTCTATCAGTCCGTCTCTGAGATGTTTTTTAAAGTTCATGCTTCATCTCCTTAATCCGTAGCGGAGCTGACGGCGTCCGGGGAAGTACGGGGCTCTTCCTCGGCGTTCGCTTCGCGGCCGATATATTCGCCGATGACCCTGAGAGCGTCGTTCACTCCGGAGGTGACGGCCGTGGAGGTAACTGTGGCGCCGGTAAGCGCGTCTATCTCGCCGCCCTTTTTGCGGAGCGCGAGAGGGCCGCTTTTGCCGACGAACTGAGAGCGGAAGCTTTCCTTGCGGGCGTTCGCGCCGAGGCCGGAGGTCTCGCTCATGGAAACTATCGACACTCCCGTGACCGTACCCTCGCCGTCGGCGCCCACGACCATGTCGATGACGCCGCCGAAGCCGGAGGGAGACGTTTCGGCTATCCAGCCCCGGAGCACGCCGCCGGAATAAGCGCGGTAAAGCGCCTTTACCGTTCCGTCCGGACGGAAGTCTTCGACGGGCTCATAGTACTCCGCCTCGAAGACCTCTGCCATGGCGTCGGCCGTGCGCGCGGCGCGCGAGGCCTCTATGGAGTCCTCGGTGATATGGTTCACAAGGCCGAGAACGAGCGATACCGCGGCGCAGATGATAACAAGAGTCACTGCAAGCTTTACGGGGCCCGTTTTTTTTGCGTTGCTCATTTCGCTTCCACCTCCTCGGACGCCGTGCCGCGTTTGGCGGCTCTCGCTTCGCGCCTCGCGCTGCGGCGCATTTCGGCGGTCACGCCGAAGCGCGGAGAGGGCAGAGCCCTGTCAAGCAGCCAGACGGCGGTGTTCATTATGAGTATCGAGAAGGACACGCCCTCGGCGTAGGAGCCGAAGCGGCGTATGAACACGGTCAGCAGACCGCAGCCTATGCCGTATACCGTCTGAGCTCTCGGATTGACCGGAGAGGTGGCATAGTCGGTGGCCATGAAGATCGCGCCGAGCATGAGCCCGCCGCTGCACAGCTGCCAAAGGGTCCATTCGATCCGTCCGCAGTCGCCGGGGAAAAGCAGCGACAGCGCCGCCACGGTCAGCATGAAGGACAGCGGTATGCGCGGCGTGATGACGCGTCTTACGACGAGATATATGCCGCCCAGCAGCAGCGCGAAGGCCGAGACCTCGCCCAGCGAGCCGGGAGTCTGACCGATGAAGACCTGCAGCAGCGTGGACGTTTCGGGCAGCGCGCCGCTTTTCATGGACGCGAGAGGGGTGGCGGAGGTGATTATATCCGCCGAGGACAGGGAGAAAAAGCCCTTATAGCTGAAGGGCTGCTCCCAGGTGGTGATCGCCACGGGCCATGAGGCCATGAACGCCCTCGCCGCCAGAGCGGGATTGACGAAATTCTTTCCTATGCCGCCGAAGAGCTGCTTTACCAGCACGATCGCGAACAGGTCGCCTATGACGACGGCCCATACGGGCATGGTGGGGGGCAGACAGTAGGCCAGCAGCATTCCCGTGACCACCGCCGAGAGGTCCCCGACGGTATTGCTCTTTTTCATGAGCCTGCGCCAGCCCCACTCGAAAAATACGCAGGCGCATACGCTGACCGCCGTCATGAGTATCGCCCGGAAGCCGAACATGTACGCCGCGACGGCCAGGGCCGGTATCAGGGCGATGATCACGTCGAGCATTATCGAGCGCGTATCCTCGCGGCTGCGTATATGGGGCGAGGTCGATATCGAAAACATGCTTTCCTTATCCAATGCTTACATCCTTTCTTCGGTAGGCCGAGCCTAACGGATGTTACTTTTTGTTCTTGACGAGGACCTTGGCGTTCTTGATCGCCTGGACTAACTGCAGCCTGCCGGGACAGGCGTAGGCGCAGCAGCCGCATTCTATGCAGTCGGTCACGTGCAGCCGGTCGAGCTCCCTCGCTTCGCCCTTGACGGAATAGGCGTAAAGGTACAGCGGCTGCAGATGCATCGGACAGGCGGCCACGCAGCGTCCGCAGCGTATGCACCCGGGCTCCTCCCGGCTGAGGTTCATCGCCTCGGGAAGGACCGTAACGGCGTTGGTGCCTTTTATTACGGGCACCTCGTCGGAGTAAACGGCGTTGCCCATCATCGGCCCGCCCATGAGCAGCTTGTCCGCGCTGCCGCTGAAGCCGCCGGCCGCCTCTATCAGGCAGGAGATCGGTGTGCCCACGCGGCAGCGGAAATTGGACGGCTTCGATATGCTCGGGCCGGACACGGTGACCACGCGCTCTATGGCGGGCAGCCCCGTTTTTACGGCGCGGTTCACGCTCCAGCAGCTGAAATCGTTGAAGACGATGCAGCCCACGTCCGCGGGCAGACCGCCCGGGGGCACCTGCCTGCCGGTGACGGTCTGTATCAGCTGCTTCTCCGCGCCCTGGGGGTAGCGGGTCTTCAGAACGCGTATCTCTATTCCCGAGCCGGGAGCAATGAGACTGCTCAGCAGCTTTATCGCGTCCTGCTTGTTGGCCTCCACGGCGAGATACGCCTTTTCAAGGCCGAGCAGACGTCTGAGAAGGTGTATGCCGGAGAGGACCTCCTCCGGGTTTTCGAGGAGCACCCGGTGGTCCGCCGTGATATAGGGCTCGCACTCGGCCGCGTTGACTATCATGGTGTCCACCTTGCCCAGACCGCTGGATATTTTCACGTGCGTGGGGAAGGCCGCGCCGCCCATGCCGACTATGCCCGCGTTTTTGACTATGTCGAGCAGGGCCGAGGGATCGGCCTCGACCTCGGCGGTATGGGAAACGACGCTTTCATGGAGCGTGTCCTGACCGTCGTTGTCTATCACGACCGACATGACCTTGCGCCCATTGGGATGCAGCCGGGGCTCGACTGCCGCGACGGTGCCGGAGACGGTTGCGTGTATGGGGGCGGATACGAAGGCGGACGATTCGCCTATGACCTGGCCCAGCAGCACCCGGTCGCCCGGAGCGACCGTGGGAGAGCACTCCGCGCCTATGTGCATCGACATGGGTATTATCACCTGCCCGGGAGCGGGAAGAGTCTCTATCGCCGAGCCGGAGGCGAGACGCTTGCCGTCGTCGGGATGTATGCCGCCGTAAAATCTGCGAGCCAATATGTACACCTCACTTAAGAACATATACGAACACGGCTTTGACGGGCCGATCATCGCCCGGATCTCGCCGAGATCCCCGGATATCCGGAAAGGACGCTCCGCGCGGACGCAAGATCCGAACGTAAAAACCGGCAGGTGTTCAACCGGATTATTGACTGTTTAACTATAACATATTAAAATAGTATTTGTCTACATGTAAATTACGGTTTGTTGATCATGTGATAAAACATTTCAATCAATGCGGCCCGAGGCGGGGCCGCGGAACGGGGAATGGTCATAAATGAAAATCAGCGGAGCGAGGATAATCGCGGAGTGTCTTCTCGAGCAGGGAGTGGACACGGTCTTCGGCTACCCCGGAGTGAGCATAATCCGCGTTTACGACGAGCTGTATAAAAAGCGCGGAAAGATAAGGCATATACTGACCGCTCACGAGCAGGGAGCGGCGCACGCCGCGGACGGATACGCCAGGGCTACGGGCAGGGTGGGCGTGTGTCTTGCCACGTCCGGCCCCGGGGCGACAAATCTGATCACCGGGATAGCGGCCGCGTTCATGGACTCTTCTCCCGTGGTCTTCATCACCTGCAACGTGGACGAAGCGCTTCTGGGGCGCGACGCCTTTCAGGAGGTGGATATCACCGGCATTTCGATGCCCATAACGAAATGCAGCTATCTCGTGCGCTCGGCGGGGGAGCTTGCCGGGACGATAAGAGAAGCGTTCGCGCTGGCTTCCCGGGGGCGGCCCGGCCCGGTGCTGGTGGACGTGACGTACAACGCCACGGCGGAAAGAGCGGAGTATGAATTCCTTCCGAAGGAAGAGCATTTCAGGCAGGGACGCTCCGAACGTCTGACGCGGCGCGGGGAAATGGCGCTCACGCAGCCCGGGACGGACGAAAGGGACGTAAAAACGCTTGCCGATATGCTCAGAAGCTCCGAAAGGCCGCTGATCATGGCCGGAGGCGGCGTGATACGCTCCGCCGGAGCGGCGGAAGAGCTGCGGCGCATATGCCGCGGGCACGGCATACCGGCGGTATCCACCATGATGGGCCTCGGCGCCATGCCCTCCGACGACGGCATGTTTTTCGGCATGGCCGGCATGTACGGCTCCCCGGACGCAAACCGCGCCGTGAGGGAATGCGATCTGCTCATCGCGGTGGGCGTGCGCTTTTCCGACAGGGTGACCGGCGATATCGGCGGCTTTGCGCCGGGAGCGAGGATAGCCCACGTGGATATCGACCGCGCGGAGATAGACAAAAACGTATTGACGGCGCACCATATCGTAGGCGACGCCGGGACGGTGCTCGGTATGCTTTCGGCGGAGCTGGAGGGGTACAGGGCCGCGCCCTGGATGAAAAAAAGCGGCGAAAGAAAGCTCTGCGCGCCGGAGCGGATAATAAAGACGGTCGAAAAGCTTGCTCCCGGCGCCGTGATAGTCACGGACGTGGGCCAGCATCAGCTCTGGGCCTGCCGCACCTTCGGCTTCAGCCGCCCGGGGCAGCTGCTCACCAGCGGCGGCTTCGGAGCCATGGGCTTCGGACTCGGGGCGGCGATAGGCGCCAAGGCGGGCGTGAGGGACGCGGCGGTGATACACATAACGGGCGACGGCAGCTTCCGCATGAACTGCCCGGAGCTCGCCACGGAGGCAAGATACGGGCTGGATATAATCAGCGTGATAATGGATAATTCTTCCCTCGGTCTCGTCCGGCAGAAGCAGGCGGCCGAGTTCGGCGGGCGCTTTTATCAGACGGAGCTTGCCGGGGGCCCGGACTTCGTCCTGCTCGCCCGGGCCTACGGGCTCAGAGGCGAGAGAGCGGAAAACGAAAGCGAGTTCGAAAGCCTGCTTTCCGATATGCTGAGATCGGGAAAGGGCGGAATAATAGACTGTATTACGGATAAGGATGAGATGATATGAGCAGCAGCGCAAAAATGACGAGACAGACCCTTTCCGTGCTGGTGGAAAACAGCGCGGGCGTGCTGTCCCAGGTGACGAGACTGTTTTCCCGCAAGGGCTACAACATCGAAAGCCTCGCCGTGGGCACCACAGACGACGCGAGAGTATCCCGCATTACCGTGATCCTTCAGGGCACGGACCGTATGGCCGAGCAGATAGCGGCGCAGCTCAATAAGCTGATGCCGGTCATCAGCGTGCAGATCCTGACCGGCAAAAAGGCCATTTACCGGGAGTTCGTGATGCTCAAGGTCAAAGCCGACGGCAAGGACGCGAGAGACGAGATAATGCAGATCGTCAACGTGTTCAGAGCCGCCGTCGTGGACATAAGCCGCTCCTCGCTGATGATAGCCGTGACCGGCGACGAGGAGAAGACCGAGGCGTTCATAAGGCTGATGAGCGATTTCGGACTTATAGAGATAGCCCGCACAGGACTGATAGCCATGGAGCGGGGAGACGGCAGCATACGCGATCTGAGCAAGGACCGGGCGGAATACGAGCTGGGCAAAAGCATATAGCCGGCAGCCGCCGCCCGGGGCGGCGCCGTCAGAGTATCGCTTTGCCCTCGTCCACGAGGCGGTCGTAATTGCGGCGGCTGGCCTCGTATATGCGTCTGCGCATTTCGGGAGAGACGGAATTCTCTATCAGCAGGCGGTTGTCGGCGCAGGGTCCGGCCATGAAGGCGGCGAGAGCGGCGTCCTTTTCCGCGTCGGTCATGTCCGGGCGTATTTTCGGCGAGTCGGTGAAAATGAAGCGGTCGCCGTACTGCTTTTTGAGCTTAGGCTTGTCGTTGAGGGGCTGGCCGCCCCAGGAGTCCTCGCCCGCCTCGATGAACAGGGGCACGAAATGCTCCACGAAGCCGCAGCAGTGCAGGTCCCAGTACATGCCGAGAGAATGGACGTGATCCGTCAGCTCCTTTACGTAGGGCAGGAGCATTTCCCGCGCCGTGTCCACGGAGAAAAACTCGGCCCGCTGGGAGCCCCAGTCGTCGTTGAAGTTGACTATGTCGGCGTTGAACCACTTTTTGCAGTTGGTATAAAATTTCTTGTGTACGTCGGTAACGGCGCGGAAGAAGCGGTGTACGCTCTCTTTCGCGTCGTCGTCTATCAGGGCGAGGGCGGCGTTTTCAAAATCGAGTATGGCGATGAGCCGCTCGAAAAGGCAGCCGGGAACGGCGATATAGGTGGCGCGGTCGGGGCTGAGCCTGTCCTTGTTCCGTTCATAGCAGTCCTCCCAGTCCCAGGTATCGGGATCGGGGATGGAAACGTAATCCTCCCAGCGGCAGATATCCGGGCATATCGGACTGCCGGGCCGCACCATGGCGCCGCCGGCGATCTCGACGTAGATCCACTCCACTCCGTAGCCGTCCTTTATGGCGCTGCCGTCGCTGCGGGGATTGCGGGCGCGGTTTTCGGGATCGCAGTCGAGCATGAGGGAGGTGACGTCTCCCGAGGCGAAGGGAGCCCACATGGGCGTTTTCCCCCGGTACAGGAGCAGAGTGTTCTCGCGGGGCGTGATGGGCGTGTCGAATACGTCGACGGGCGGGCCGAACATCGCCGGGACCTGCCCGACTACTTTTAGCTCCGAGGGTGAAAACCTGCTGTCGCGTGCCATATATGTATCCTCTCATCAAAATGCAGCATTATTGCGCCGTTTCGGCGCGTAAGTTTGTGGGATTTCAACATTATGATTATAATTCCGCGCCGAACGCTTGTCAATCCGATCGAGGAGCACAAAAAGAATTGATTATCCCGCGGCGGTGATATATAATGTCCTACAGTAAACGCCTCAAAAATTTATTTAAGGAAGGTTTCCGATATGAAAGACGTATATCTCGTAAGCTGCTGCAGGACCGCCGTGGGCACTTTCGGCGGCAGTCTCAAGGACACCCCCGCTCCCGAGCTCGGCGCGATAGTCGTGAAGGCCGCTCTTGAAAGAGCCGGACTCGCCCCCGACAAGCTGGACGAGCTCATGTTCGGCTGCGTGCTGACGGCAGGTCTGGGCCAGAACGTCGCCCGCCAGGTATCCATCAAGGCCGGCATACCCGTTGAGGTGCCCGCCTACACCATCGGCATGGTCTGCGGCTCCGGCATGAAGAGCGTTATCGAGGCCGCCCGCGCCATCCGCGCCGGAGACGCCGACGTGATAATGGCCGGCGGCTGTGAGAACATGTCCGCCGCTCCCTACCTGGTCAACTCCGCCCGCTTCGGCGCGAGGATGAACAACACCGTCATGGTCGACTCCATGGTAAACGACGGCCTGTACGACGTGTTCAACAACTACCACATGGGCATCACCGCGGAGAACGTGGCCGAGCAGTGGGGCATCACCCGCGAGGAGCTGGACGATTTCTCCCTGAAGACCCAGCAGAAGGCCGCCGCGGCCATCGCCTCCGGCCGCTTTGAGGACGAGATAATCCCCGTTCCCGTAAAGGTGAAAAAGCAGGTCGTGGAATTCAAGGTGGACGAGCATCCCCGCGATACCAGCGCCGAGGCTCTCGCCAAGCTGCGCCCCGCCTTCAAGGGCGACGGAAAGGTGACCGCGGGCAACGCCTCCGGCATCAACGACGGCGCCGCGGCCATACTGCTCGCCTCCGGCGAGGCCGTGAAGAAATACGGCCTTAAGCCCATCATGAAGCTCGTCAGCTGGGGCCAGGGCGGACTCGATCCGAAGATCATGGGTCTCGGCCCGGTCTACGCCACCAAAAACGCCATGGAAAAGTGCGGCCTGAGCGTCAAGGACATGGATCTGTTCGAGCTCAACGAGGCCTTTGCCTCCCAGAGCATCGCCTGCATCCGCGAGCTGGGCCTGACCGACAGGATGGACGTGATCAACGTAAACGGCGGCGCCGTGGCTCTGGGCCACCCCGTGGGCGCTTCCGGCGCGAGGATAATCGTAACGCTGGTGCACGAGATGCTCAAGCGGCCCGAAGCCAAGCGCGGACTTGCCACGCTGTGCATAGGCGGCGGCATGGGCGTAGCCACCATCTGGGAAAAGTGCTGATATCAAATTCGTCGGCAAAGGCTGAAAGCCTTTGCCGACGAATATTATTCGGAGGAAAGCCATGATACAGAAGATAAAATATCTCGGTCTCCCCGAGCTGATGAAGATGAAAAACGGCGCTCCGGTCACGGCGAAGAACTGGAAAAAGCGCCGTGCGGAGATACTGGAGCTGCTGCAGGAATACGAGTTCGGCGCTCTGCCGCCCGAGCCGGAGTTCATCCGCGAGGCGGAAAAGGTGGAATACAGCGCCGACTACGATATGGACGGAGTTCCCCGCACCTCGGTGGAAGTGGTCACGCTGGAGCTGGGTTATCCGCAGGGCACATATAAGTTCCCCGTGAAGGTCTACCGCCCCGCCGGCGCGGAAAAGCCGCCGGTGATAGTTATGCTCAACCTCGCCCTCGAGGGCTTCTTTGCCGTGCAGGCTCCGCCGCAGGTGCTCGCCAAGGGCGTTGCGGTGGTGGGCCTGGGCTGCAATGATATCAGCCTCGACGGCCCGGGCTTCGACAAGGGCCTGCCGGCGCTGCTCTGGCCCGAGGGCAGAAAGCCCGGCGACGCGGCCAAGTTCATGCTCTGGGGCCGCGCCATGGGCTACGTGCGGAAATATCTCGAGCAGCGCGGCGATTTCGACATGACGCGGGTATGCGCCGCGGGCTGTTCCCGCTTCGGCAAGACCGCGCTGGCCGCCGGCATATTCGACGAGGGCTTTACCCACGTAGCCGCCATAGAGTCCGGCTGCGCGGGCGCCTCGATACACCGCGGCAAGATAGGCGAGTCCCTCAGGCGCATCAGTACGGTATTCCCCTATTGGTTCTGCGAGAAGTTCGCCGAGTACGGCGACCGGGAGGACGAGCTGCCCTTCGACGCGCATTTCCTCATCGCCGCCATAGCGCCGCGCAAGGTGCTGATAACCGACGCGTACGAGGATTTCTGGAGCGATCCCTTCAACTGCTATCTTGCCTGCATAGCGGCGAGCCCCGCCTATGAGGCGCTGGGGCTGCCGGGCTTCATCTATCCCGACGGCGACAAGTCCCCCGGCCCGCGCTACGCAAAGCCCGGAGAGTATATCATGGACGGCAGCATAGGCTATTTCATGAGAAACGGCGCCCACGGCTGCAACGACGAGGACTGGGCGGCGATGACCGAGTTTTTGCTGAAATGATATCAGGGAGGTAATGAAAATGAAAAAACGCATCCTGTCCGCGCTGATAGCCGCGCTGATGCTGGCGGCGCTGCTGCCCGCGTCCGTATCGGCCGCGGAGCCGAAGCTTCTCGCGGAATTCTTCCCCGCGGGGAAGCTTGAAACGCCGAGAGCCCCGTATATGACCTATGAGGAATGGAGCGGCGGAGATCTTTTATACATCTGGTACAATACCCCCCACGATATACTCGAGCTGCAGAAGGCCTACGGGCTGTGGGATGAGACCGAGGAAAGCTCGGAGGACGACGCTTTCAATAACCGCTTCGGCGTCGAGGATTTCGAGATATGGCTGCAGACCGACTGCAGCGTGGACGGCGGCCCGTGGCAGTATACCTCCGCCTGGGACGATCCGAAGTTTTTGCCCGACAATCAGGAGAACATGCCGCATTATCTGGTCTTCTGCGCCATGAATTCCCTCAATAAGGATCTGGCCAAGGCCTATGACGAGTTTACTCTCAGCTGGCTGACCTATATCGAAAACGGAGATACCGGCTTTCTGGATCCGGGCCTGACCTCCGAGGAGGACGAATACGGCAAGCTCTGTTATCACTTCGATCTGGCAAATCACAATTTTGCCTTCCGCTGCCGCATGATGCTGGCGTATCAGGAAGAGTCCGGAGACGAATGGCAGGCAGTATGCTCCGACTGGTCTCCGGAGACGAGCATAGGCAAAAACGGCACGCAGAAAAAGCTTGCCGCGCCCACGTCCATCGCCGCGCCGAAGCTGGAGAATTTCAGGTTCGAAGTGGACGAGGACGATGAAACGGGATATCAGTTCACCGGCGCCGATTACTACCTGAACATACCCGACAGCGTATATGACGGCATACTGTACTGCTGCGCCCAGGAGGGCATGTACGACCCCTACCGGATAGACGCGCAGATGAGAGTGAACGGCGGGGAGTGGAAGAGCGTATATACCGCCAACGAGACCTGGATATTCAGCTCCGAGCGCGGAGCCGCGCCCGATACGGGAGTGCTCACGGAAAACGACAGCGTGGAGATCCGCGCCCGCCTCGTCTGCGAGGAGCTCGGCCTTGCCTCCGACTGGTCCAATATAATAGGCAGCAAGCCCTCTTTTCAGGCTCACGCCTGGGCGGAGGGAGAGCTTGCCGAGGCCGACGCGCTGGGCCTTATACCCGAGTGCCTGCAGGGCGCGGACCTCACTCAGCCCATCACCCGCGCGGAGTTCGCGGCGGTGAGCGTGAAGGTATACGAGGCGCTTTCCGGCGCGAAGGCGGAGCCCATAGCGGTAAATCCCTTCACGGACACGAGCGACGAAGAAGTGTTGAAGGCCTTCAA
>DBWE01000222.1:11514-11807 GCA_002308315.1 Clostridiales bacterium UBA1246
CAGACGGCGGCCACGATGCTGACGAGGGTATACAAAAAGACCGCTCTCGACGGCTGGACGCTGGAGACCGACGGCAGCTACAACGAGCAGTTCAAGGGCATGTTCACGCAGCCGGAGCCCTTTGCCGACGACGCGGACATATCCGGCTGGGCGAAGGACAGCGTATACTTCATGGCGGCCAACGGGATAATCAACGGCGTGGGCGGCAATAAATTCGCTCCCCGCGCGGTGACGAGCGCGGAGGAGGCGGCGGGCTACGCCCGGGCCACCCGCGAGCAGGCGCTGCTGATAGC
>DBWE01000051.1 GCA_002308315.1 Clostridiales bacterium UBA1246
TGCGACGAATGCCGCGCCGCCAAGGGCAGCCGCAGCTGGGAGGATTTCCGCACCGAGCTGCTCGAAGAGGTCAGCCGCGAGCTCATTATCAAGCCCGCGAAGGCCGTCAATCCCGACTGCAANNCCCAACTGGTATGAAAGCCATCAGGCCACCGGCTACAATCCGGGAATCCAGAAGGATATCTTCGATATGATCTATACCGGCACCGAGACCCGCGACACCAAGCATTCCGACCAGCACCTGCCGAAGTACGCGAGCTTCAGTCTCGTCCGCCTGCTGGAGAACTACGCCCCCGGGCGCAACGGCGGCGGCTGGTTCGATCCCTACGGCTGCAGCCCGATAGAGCTGTATCTTGAGCAGGCGTACCTCACCGCCTTTGCCAGGGCGAAGGAGCTCTGCCTCTTCTGCTGGGGCTCCCTTTACAAAAACCGCGTCATAGCGCCCCTCGGCATGCAGCTGGAGCTGATAGACCGCTTCCTTGACGAGGCCGGAGACTGCGTCGGCGTGCCCTGCTATCTGCCCCCCTGCTCTCAGGGCGAGGATCATCTTGAGGATTTTCTCGGCATGCTCGGCATACCTCTCATTCCCACCCCGGACTTCCCGGAAAGCTCCAAGTCGGTCTTTCTTACCGTCCAGGCGCTCAGGGACGAGCACGTCGTCGAAAAGCTCGAGCGCTTCGTTGCCGCCGGCGGGCGCGCCATAGCCACCTCCGGCTTCATCATCGGCGCCCAGGGCAGGGGCATAGAGCAGCTCACCTCTCTGAGATACCGCGGCCGCCGCTTTTCCACCGACGAATTCCAGGAGGACGGCATGATGGCCCCGGGCTACGTCTATTCCCGCGCCAAACTCACCTTCCCCCTGCTGGAGCACCGCAACAACACCACCTGGGCTCTTGCGAAAGCCGTTGTCGGCGAGGAAAACTACCCCATCGTGATGCGCGACACTTACGGCAAGGGCCAGCTCGTCACGATAGCCGTGCCCGATGAATACGGCCTGCTCCACTCCCTGCCTCCCGAGATACTCAAGGGCATACGCTCCCAGTTCGCTCTCGACGTCCCCTACTACATCGACGGTCCGGCTCAGGTCTCCCTGTTTGCCTACGACAACGACGTTTTCTCGCTGTATTCCTACGTCAACAGTCTTACCCGCGGCAGCGTGCGCGTGATCACCAATGGCGTCGCCGACGCGTTGGTGGACCTGCGCACCGGCATGCGCATGCTCCCCTCCCGCGTAAACAGCGTCGGCAGCGCCTCGTCGACCTTCGATATCTTCATGCTCGGGCAGGGCGATATCAATTTCTACCGCATAGAGTGGAATGAAAACCGCGAGGGAACGAAAGTCAGCAGAGGCGTTTCCTCCGCCCCCCACGATTTCGATCTGAGCTGACGCGGACGGGCTCAACTGATATTCCCGTTTTTTCGGTATCGGGCAATCACACAGACTCTTTGACGGATCTGCTCCGATACCCGCTCGCTCCCGTAATTGCAAATCACCAAAATCCAAAGAGGCAGCCCCAAACGGACGGGGCTGCCTCTGTCAATGGCGCGTCATTTTTCATATGCGGATGATCTGCTTAAATATCACTCTTTATCCGGCTTGTTTTGTTCATTGTATATCGCAATTCCCTTTTCCGCTTGATCCGAAGTAAACAATTCCGTTTCTACCAGGAATACCTTAATGAATTCGTCGGTATAATTCCCCTGTGCCCTGCACCATTCGACCGCTCTCGCCGCCTGTTGTCCCCAGTCGACACGGCAGTGATCAAGCCCATATTTTGCGTCTTCCTCGGATATGCCCGCTTCGATCATCGCTTGCAGGATCTTGTCATAGGAAGCGGGATTTTCATCAACGGTTTTTTGCGCCAGCTCAACACATTTTTGTTTTGTCGGCAGGACGGGGACTGCCTTGTCGATTATCTGCGTATCGACCCCGATCAGGCTGTTGACGTCGATATTGATATTAAAAACATTATTTACGTAAGCAATTACGGGCTCCCAAAAAATCGACACAGCCGATATGAGAATGACAAATATGCATACGCAGATAATTGCTTTTTCCTTTCCGGTGTTCCTGTAACAGATCGTCAATTTGTTCTTTCCGCATCTCGGGCATGTTCCGTGATCATACGCGTACGACCGCCCGCAGATACTGCACTTATACCTTACGCCTTTTTTCGGCTTATCCGCGGTATCGGCAGATATCACTCTTCCTTTACCGCATTGCCTGCATTTCCCGCTCGTTGTCTGCCTTGAGCCGCAAGAAGGGCATTTATAAGTATAGTATTTGCCTGCATCCAAGGATGATCGCCTCTTCCGAAGAATCGATAATATCCGTGCCCGCTGCTGCCTGAGGCTGAAGCGCCTATAAGTGAGCGTGTCAAAGAAAGTTTCTTGATTATACAACACAAAATACTGCTTTTCAACATAATGCGGTCAAAAAACGTTTTTCTGCCGCTTGCATTACAACGAAGCATACAATATAATGTTCTCATAAATTCTAAGGAGGTATTCACCATGCAGGAAGTATATGATTTCTTGAAAAAGGCCGGCACCTATTATCTGGCTACCGTCGAGGGCGATCAGCCCAGAGTGCGTCCCTTCGGCACCGTGAACATCTACAACGGCAAGCTGTACATACAGACCGGCAAGGTCAAGCCCGTTTCAAAGCAGATGGCCGCAAATCCCAAGATCGAGATCTGCGCCTTTGAGGGCGGCAGCTGGCTGCGCGTGGCCGCCACGGCCGTCAACGACGACAGCTATGAGGCGAAAAAGAGCATGCTCGACGCTTACCCCATGCTCCAGGCCAACTACAAGGCCGACGACGACAACACCCAGGTCCTTTATCTCAAGGACGCCGTCGCGACTTTCTCGTCCTTTGCCGGCGAACCCAAGGTCGTAAAGTTCTGATCTTCCGTCCGCACGGCCCTTCGGGCTTTGACGAAAATTTAACGCGGGCAGTCTCAAAAGAGGCTGCCCGCGTCATCTGTTTCGGCGTTGTTTTCTTATGCTCCGTGACGCGCGGCTCAGTCCTTTACCACCGTGGTCTCGGAAACGGGTACGGCGTCGATGGAGCCGTAGAACTTGATCACGACCGGCCCGCCCATGGGCGAATGCAGCTCGAAAACCACGTCGCCCGTATCATACACGCGGATTATATAGGGGAAGGGCGCGTCAAAGGTCTCGTCGTACCGCTCGGTTATGGTACCGCCGAGAGGCGAATGGGCCACCGCGCCGCCGGATATGTGGCTGCCGGAGGCGTCCTGTCCGCCGGAGGCGTCGGCAATGCCCATAACGCCGGAGACTGAGTAGGATTGGCTCATATCCCCTTCGGTCATGTGGTAATCCCAGTCAAACCAGTAGGAAACCGGCACGTTATCCTTCTCGAACTGCTCACTGCCGCTGCCCATGCCCTCCAGCAGAGATGCGGCGATTGCGTCGGTATAGGGATCGGAGGGTTCTTCTATGACCTCGCCGTTTTCATCCGTCTTTATATCGAGCGAGCCTATGAAGGCCTGCTCCTTTTCGGCGCTGTAGGGCAAAAGCTCCATAACGAACTCGTCGTTTCTGAACCAGCCGTCGGCGACGCTTGTGGAGGCGGTGCCCCCCATCGCTCCCATCAGGGCGTTCAGTCCGGACAGGTCCGCCTTGAAATCCATGGCGAGGCTGCCGCAATATATCCCGTTCATGTCCGTTCCCACATGGCTGCAGGACAGGTCAAGATCGTAGGTGGTCTCCGTGAGGCCCAGGGCGTCAAGTACCGTGACCGCGTCGATGGAGACGGTCCAGACGAAACCCTCCTCCGGCTCGCTGCGCCATTTGGCGCGCAGATCCTCCCAATAGTCTCCGGTGCTCTCGAAATCCGATGCGCCGCCGTCATCGACGTTACCGACGTTATCGCCGTTCCCCGTCTGCCCTGCTTCGATATCGGCCGTTCCCTGATCCGGCGTGTGCAAAGCAGGCGCTATCCTGCCGCAGGCCGTCAGCGCAAACAGTACGGAAAGCACCAGCAATGATACGATCGCTTTTTTCACGTCAGTCGCTCCATTCCCAGCATACCATGCCCGCTTTCTCGCAGTAGGACAGCGCCAGGAAGCCGAAGCCGTCGGGATTGGGCTCGTTATAATACACGAACCAGGTCTCCCAGCCGTTCTCTTCGTCGTAGGCTTCTGTGTAAACGTCGTCCCTGCCGCTCAGCTTCTGGACGTATGCTTCGAAATCGGCCGCGGTCACGCCGGAGGCATAGGCTATGTACAGCTCGGAAGTATAGCTGCCGTTGTACTCCTTCACTTCGTATTCGCCCCAGTTGCCGCGCAGATCGGAGCCGAGGGAGTCGAGCCCTCCGGCGGGGGCGCCGGCCCTGGTGACCTTCCAGTCCAGCTTGGGCCATACTATGAGATCTTCATAATCGTTCGTCATCGTCTTTGCGTCATAAACGCCCGCGTTTATTCCGTTGTCCCACTCATAGAAGCTTACGTCTACGCACAGCAGCCATCCGTCATGCTCATAGAAAGCCATATAGCTGTCCCGGAAATCGTCATAGACCTCGTCCATGCTGTCGGCCTCCACGATCACGCCGTTGCCCACGGGTATTCCCCTGTATCCGGCGTCCCACAGGCGGCCGATAAGGTCCTCAAACGCCTCGCGGCTGGAATCGCATTCTATGGAAAAGCCGTTCCTGCAGCCGTCTAAGACGATGGAGCCGTCATCGTATATTTTACCGTTCTCGCAGTCCTTCGGCGTAAGATCTATCATACCCATTTCCGTCCATACCGAGGGATCGGGCAGCGATGAGTACGTCGAAACCGCGGGGAACTTGTAGTATTCCTTCCCCAGCCTGTCGTCTTCGCCTGCAAGGGCGTTGAGGCCCGCCATCATGTCGTCATATTCCTGACCCTCGGGCATATGCAGATCGTCTTCGCTCTTGCCTTCGTCCTGCTTTCCTTCATCCTTGCCGGTCGAAACGGAGCCGGTCTCCGGCTTTCCGGCGGATCCGTCCGCCTTGTCGTCTTTCCCGCAGGCGATAAATGAGGCTGCGATCAAAAGCGCGAGTAAAAGAGCTATTATTTTTTTCATTTCTGTCTCTCCTTGTCGATAGCGATATCGTTCCGGCGCCCTTATCCGAGCGGCGCCGTGTCATGATCGTCCGGTTTTGTTTTCCTGCTCATTTTGCAGTGTGTACCTTATCTCTTCCTCAGTCCGCTGCTCGACGTAGGCGTCGATCTCCTCCGTGCTGACGATGCTTTCTCTTTTCCGTTCCAGTCTGCCGTAAATATTCAGCAGCTGCCAGGTGCCTGTCACCCCCAGCTTGCGGCACAGCGACGCAAAGAGCTGTTTGTATCTGCCCCGGCTTATCAGCAGCGACTCCGCTATCCATCTCGGGCTGTAGCTTTCCCGGAGCCAGCGGTAGATATAGCATTCGTCGCCGGAGAGTTCGTCTACCCTTCGCTGCAGCTCCTCTTTGCTGTCCGAGGACGACACCGGACGGTATGACCTGCCCGGAGCGGTCCGCAGCGTCTTCAAATCGAACATCGGCATCCTCCTTTCCCGTTTATTCACCTGTCATTATCCCGATGATCTCCGAAAAAACAACCTGTACATTTGGGCAGGTCGGGATATTTTTGCGATTTTTGCGCAAAAAATGCGCCCCTTGCGAGAAGAGGCGCACATATGATCGCGGCGATCGTCACTCGGTCTTTTCTTCCGCTTCGGAAACGCCGAAAAGCCGGAACAGCTCCACCCGGCTGTTGATGTTCAGCTTGCGGTAGAGCTCGGAGGCGTGCATCTTCACCGTGGATTCCGACAGTCCCAGCTCTCCGGAGATCTGTCGGCGGGTCTTGGCTGCCAGCAGCAGCGCCGCCACCTCTTTCTGCCGCGGCGTCAGATCGTATCCGGCAAACATGTCGCCCTCGCCCGTTTTTTCATATATCCGCTTCATGTCATCCCGGCTCAGATCCCCGATCCAGCCCATGGAAAAGAGATGGCGGTAGGTGTACGGAACGGTCAGCAAAAACAGGGTCAGCATGACGAGGATATATACGAGAGCAACTCCCGGGATCCGCTCCGGAAAATAAGAATTTATAACATCGTCCGTCACCGTGGTAAGGGGCGACAGGATAACAAATATGACGGTGCACCTTTTCAGCAGCCTGTAGCTGGCGAAACGGCGCTGAGCACAGGCCAGCATATACAGGCTCAGAGGCCAGCCGAGAGTCGCAAGACCGGAGACGAGCTGACACGGCAGATCGGAGCCTATCCTCGGTCCGAGCACGGCCAGCGCGGCGGCCGCCGCCGACAGGAGGAAAACCTGCGTCCACAAATTCCAGACGTTCTTTTTCAGCACCGCAGGCACCGCGAAAAAAGCGGTCGCGGAAACGATCATGCCCGCGGAAAACAGGACGCTCCCCGCCGTGCCCGCCGCGTCCGCGAATTTATACAGATATCCGTCTATTCCGAAATAAACGATCATAAAGGCCAGAGCACAGTAAAGGCCCTTGGCGTCCTCGGCGCCGGAAACTTCCTTGGCCTCCAGATCCCCTTCCTTGAATTTGAGAAGGCAAACGGCCAGAAGCGCCGTCAGAGCCAGCGGAAGCCCCTTTGCCGCCGCGGGATTTGTCACGTTGAAGGTGTCCAGCAGATAAATAAGCGCCACCGATACCGTCATCAGCAGCATGCCGACCATGCGCTCGGTATTGTTGGAAGCGAAGGCAAAGCCGCAGCGGGCGCAGGTCACCGCGCCTCCCAGTCCGGCCATTGCCGCCACGCCGCTCCATACATAGGCTTCGGTGCCTCTCGGCACGAAGACGAATGCGGCGAAGCCCGCCGCCATCACCGCGACGGATATCACTATAAGCTTGCGGAAGCGTTCCGACCACAACAGCATCACGATCAGAGACGCCGCCATATGAGCCACGTATATCACCGTCTTGCCCGGCAGGCCGAAAAGGGTCTCGTTCACCGGGAGATACACCTGTCTTACGGCGTAAAGCATAAGCTCCACCGCGTAGGCCAGCATATACGGAAGCATATCCTTCCGGATACTGCGAAGGCTTATCCCCTCGTCCCGTCTGCGAAGCTCCGAAACGGAAGCTCCGAAATCCTTCAGCAGGCTTTTCATTGCGTTCACCCTATCCGCGGTCTCTGCCGCTCATGTAAAGTATAATCTCATTATTGTCCTTTTGCAACGGCGGCGGGCGCGTTTCGTCTTCATTTTTTTCATCCCGCCTCCGCTCGTCCCGCAGTTTTCCGTCTTTCGTATCGCCCGGGCGGAATTTATCGGGCGCTTCAAGACCGTTTTCGGGCGGAAAACGTTTTCCCGGCAGTTTACAAATCCGACCCG
>DBWE01000145.1:0-3946 GCA_002308315.1 Clostridiales bacterium UBA1246
TATCTTTTCGGCAGCATACTTTCCATGACCCCCGGCGACGTAAGGCTGAGCGCCGCGGCGGCGGCGGTCGTGCTGGCGCTGTTCATACTGTTTTACGGGCGCATCTTCGCCGTTACCTTCGACGAGACCTTCGCCCGCGCCATCGGCGTGCGCGCCGGCGTTTACAACACACTCATCGCCCTTCTGACGGCGCTGACCATAACCGTGGGCATGCGCATAATGGGCTCGCTGCTCATTTCCGGGCTGATCATATTCCCCGCGCTGTCCTCCATGCGCCTGTGCAGGAGCTTCCGCGGAGTGATGATATGCTCCTGCACGGTCTCGCTGATCTGCTTTTTCGTCGGCGTCGCGGCGTCCTACGCCCTCGCGCTGCCGACGGGCGCGAGCGTGGTCTGCGCGGACGCGGCGGTCTTCGCCCTTTTCTGCCTGACGGGCGCTCTGCTGAAGCGAAACAGGGCGTAAAACGCCCCGCGCACAAAAAGACGCTGTCTCTTTTCGGCCTTCCGGCTGTTTTGAGACAGCGTCTTTATCATCATACTTATAAAAGCTTTTCGTCGTATACCGCTCTCGCGCCGCCTATGAATTTCGGTCTCGTCCTGGCGGCGGTGACCACCGCGGCGCCTATGCTGCGGGTATCGAGCTTTATCGGCACGGCTACCTTTTTCAGGTGCATGCCTATGAACGTGGAGCCTATGTCTATCCCCGCGTCCGCTTTTATCTCCTCCACCGCTATCGGGTCGTCAAAATGCGCGTAAGCCTTCGTCGCGAAAGAGCCTCCGGCCTTCGGCTGAGGCACGACGTTTACCGGCTCCGCTCCGGGCAGGGCCCCGCGCTCGATTATGAGCGCGCGGTTGAGATGCTCGCAGCACTGGGCCGCGAGGTACAGTCCGTTTTTCCGCGTATACTCGTATATCACTCCGAACACCGCCTCGGCGACGTCGGGATCGGAATTGGTGCCTATCCTGCAGCCGGTTATCTCGCTGGTCGAACAGCCCACCACCACGATATTCCCCGCCTTCAGGGCGGCCTTTTCGAGAAACTCCTCCATAAGCGCCCTCGTCTGAGCGCACACATCCTCTTTCACGGCGTTCCCTCCCATGTCGTATTTGCCATGCTTCCGGGCCATTATATCACGCGGCGGTCCTTTTGAAAACAGGATTGCCATTATTTGTGCTTTGCCCCGGCGCCGCCGGATACGCTACAATGATCCGGGAGGTGGACGTCATACGTATCAAAAAAACAACCGCTCTGCTGCTCGTCCTGCTGCTTTCCGCGCTGCCGCTCTGCCCGGCCTCGGCGCGGGAGCCGTTCACGATGAGCTATCTCTACGGGAATTACGACTATTCCGCGCTTGTCGGACGCACCGGCGGCATGCTCGACGAGGTGTCGCCGCCGTGGTTTGAGATAGCTCCCGACGGGACCCTGCGTCTGAACGCGCCGGACGGAGAGTTCGTCGAGGAAATGCACGCCTCCGGGATAAGGGTAGTGCCGTTTCTCAGCAACCATTGGGACAGGGCCCTCGGCAGGAAGGCCCTCGCGGACGCGGAGGGCTTCGCCGCCGCTCTTTCGGAGGCGGTCGAAAAATACTCTCTCGACGGCGTGAACGTGGATATCGAAAATCTCACCGAAATGGACAGGGACGATTTCACGCTCTTTATCGCGGCGCTGCGCCGCGGTTTGGGCGGCGGCAAGGTGCTGGCAGTCGCCGCGGCGGCAAATCCCGGAGGATGGGAAACCGGCTGGCAGGGCTCCTACGACTATGCCGGCCTTGCCGGATACGCCGATTACATACTGATAATGGCCTACGACGAGCATTACAGCGGCGGCGAGCCCGGTCCCGTCGCCGGCATCGGTTTCGTCGAGCGGTCCGTTCTTTACGCTCTCGACCGCGTACCCGCCGAAAAGCTGGCTCTCGGCATACCCTTCTACGGGCGCTGCTGGAAGGACGGAAAGGCCGGGGACGGCCGCGGCGCGGCCCTCGCCGACGTCGAAAAGCTCCTGGGCGCGTGCGAGTACTCCGAGGAGTACGACGGGAGTGAGGAAAGCGTAAGGGCCGAGGTGACGGTAAAGGCGGGCGACCGGCTGCCGAAGGCTCTTGAAAGGACCTTCCCGCCGGGACGCTACGTCCTGTGGTACGAAAACGAACGCAGCATACGCGCCAAGCTGTCCCTCGCGAAAAAATACTCTCTCGCGGGCGTCGGAAGCTGGAGCCTCGGACAGGAGCCCGCGGAGCTGTGGAGGTATTACCGCGCGGAGGCGGACGGACTGACCGACGTAAGAGGCGCCGACTGGTTCTGCGCCTGCGCCTGCGAGGCGGCGGAAAAGGGGCTTATGGAGCCCGAAAACGGTCTTTTTTCGCCCCGTGAGGGAATGACGCGCGGCGATTTTCTCCTCGCGCTCTACCGCATGGAGGGCAGCCCGGAGATCACGTACTCCGGCAAGTTCTCCGACGTTGCGGAAGGTGAATGGTATGCTCCGGGCGTCGAGTGGGCCGCCACCGTCGGCATTGCCGCCGGTTATGAGGACGGCAGCTTCGGCCCGAACGATCCGGTCACCCGTGAGCAGCTTGCCGCGTTCCTGTATCGCTATGCGAACTGGAAGGGTTATGCGATCACGAGCGGGGAGCTGGTTATCGACGATGCCGATCTGATCAGCCCGTATGCGCTGGACGCTCTGAAGTGGGCGGTCGAGAATGACATGCTCTGGATCGATGACGACGCGCTGCGTCCGACCGAGCTTGCCCGCAGATGGGAAATCGCCGTTGCGATCTTCTACCTTCTCGAGAATGTAGCGAAATAAAACCCAAAGAGACGAATCACCCCCGGGCTTGCGCCCGGGGGTGATTTTATATTTCGGATCGGATGCGCATCAGATCTGCGCAAGAGGGGAGAGGCGCCGCGCTTTATCGATTCGCCGCTTTGAAGGCTTCAATGCCTTTTTTCAGCCTTGAAAGGCCGTCTTCGAGCATGGCGCGCGGGGAGGCGATGTTCAGGCGCATGAAATCGCGGCCGGACTCGCCGTAGGATACGCCGGAATTGAGGAAAAGCCCGGTCTCCCTGCGGATGAATCCCGCAAGATCGGTCTTGTCGCCGGGAAGCGCGGAGCAGTCGAGCCAGAGAAGATAGGTCGCCTGCGCGGTCGGCATGCTGATCTCGGGAAGCTCGGCGCGCAGGAATTCACGTACGCGCTGCTTGTTGTCAAAAAGATACTGCCGAAGCTCGTCGAGCCACGGCCCGCCCTCAATGTAGGCCGCTACGGTCGCCGCGCCCGCAAAAGCGTTGACACCGGTCTGGCCGTCAGCGGACAGCCCCGCGCGGACGCGGTCGCGCAGCCCTCTGTTCGGGATGATGAGGCAGCTCGTATGAAGGCCCGCGAGGTTGAAGGTCTTCGTCGGCGCGATGCAGACTGTGCCGTCCTTGCGGCAGACGTCCGAAACCGTCAGATACGGCGTATAGGTGACGCCCGGGTCGGTGAGGTCGCAGTGGATCTCGTCGCAGACGGGGATCACATGATTCTCGCGGCACAGATCCGCGATGCGTCCGAGCTCCTGCGCGTTCCACAGCTTGCCGATCGGGTTGTGCGGGTTGCAGATCAGCATCATCGTCACGTCCGGGCGAGCAAGCTTCTTTTCAAGATCGGCAAAGTCGATCGAATACTCGCCGTTTTCGTAATGCAGCGGGTTTTCCACGATATGCCGCCCGTTTCCGGTGATCGTGGAGAGGAAGGCGTTGTAGACCGGCGTCTGGATCAGGATGCCGTCGCCCGGCGCGGTCAGTCTGCGCAGCATGGAGGCGATCGCCGGGACGATGCCCGTGCAGAACTGCAGCCATTCCTTCTCCGGCGCATAGCCGTAGCGCGTGCGCGCCCAGCTGATGACAGCGTCCGCCCAGCCGGACGGCAGCACGGTATAGCCGTAGATCGGGTGCGCGGCGCGCTTTTGGATCGC
>DBWE01000145.1:3965-4154 GCA_002308315.1 Clostridiales bacterium UBA1246
CGACCCACATCGGAAGCTCGCCGTCTGCGATGCGCCATTTTACCGCGTCCGTACTGCGGCGATCGGGGAGGGTATCAAAATCGTACTTCATCATTCCACCTCGAAGGAAAGCTCCAGCGTCTTCATGCTCGGCGTCAGCCTGCGGCATTTCACGCCCGCGGAGTCGAGCATGCGCTTGGACGCGCGCGT
>DBWE01000132.1:0-2580 GCA_002308315.1 Clostridiales bacterium UBA1246
GAAAAGCGCCGAAAGAGCGCCGTTTGAAGCGTGTTCTTATAGGTTACGTCTGCTTACAAAAAAACGAATGGAGGCCGAGACATGCGCTGTCCGTTTTGCAGCTATACGGAAAGCAAGGTCATTGATTCGCGTCCCGCGGAAGAGGGCGCGTCGATACGCCGGCGCAGGGAGTGCCTTTCCTGCGGGAAGCGTTTTACGACTTACGAGATAATCGAAAGACTGCCGCTGCTCGTGGTAAAAAAAGACGGCAGCCGTCAGAGCTTTGACAGGACTAAGGTCATCAACGGTCTTGTGAAGGCCTGTGAAAAGCGGCCGGTGAGCGCGGAGCAGATAGAGAAGATAGCCGATGAAATAGAGCAGGAGCTTCAGAGCATGCTCGAGCGCGAGGTGCCCAGCGAAAGAGTGGGCGAGATGGTGATGAAGCACCTGAAGGATCTTGACGAGGTGGCATACGTCCGCTTCGCGTCGGTCTACCGGTCCTTTAAGGATATAAACACCTTCCTGGAAGAGCTCAACAAGCTTCTCAAGGAAAAGATCTGACGCGGCCCGGCTGCCTCAGAGTATGCTGCCGAGAGAAGGGCGCTCCATATCGTATAGACCGCTTACGTGTTTTTTCAGGATCATGGCGGACCTGAGTACGGCGGGGCGGTCTTTTCCGTATATTGCGCCGAGAAGCTCGCAAAACGCGTCGGATACGCCGTCCGCCTCCGCGTGACGGATGAACACTGAGGCGTAGCCCAAGGCCGAGCTCCATGCTTCTTCGGCCTTCCCGGCTTCGGCGGCGGCGCTGTCCCACAGCCCGTCCGCGGCATACGCGCAGGCGGCGTCTATCTTTGAGGTCATGTCGAGAGTCAGCGCGCGCAGGTATCTGAGATTGAACGCGGAGAGCGTCGAAAGGGCTATGAGCAAAGCCGCGGCGAAAAGCTCTTTTTTCATTTCTCTTTTTCCTTTACGGAGATATAGATATCCCCGCATTCGTCGACGGTCATGTAGTATACGTCGGCTATGCGGGATATGTTTCTTTTATCGAGCTCGCCGGACAGCCACGCGGCGCTTTTGCCCGCTTTTGCGAGGTTGGCTTTCTGAAGCCGCCCGTCGCAGATCAGTCCGAGGGGTATCCCGTGTTCCTGCCGCGTTATTCCCGCGGCGCCCGCGGAGAGCGGCTGAGCGGAGGCATTGAGGATCACGTTGAGAGTGCCGTCCGTCTCCAGGATCGCGCAGCGTACCGAAGAGATATCGGTAACGTCCTTTCTGCGCAGCTGTTCGGACAGCTCGTCGAGAGAAAAGCGGTTTTTCCGCATTTCTTTTTGGCAGATGCTGCCGTTTTTTATTATCACGCAGGGCTTCCCGAACAGTACGGTCCGGATTTTTTCGCTTTTGAGCGAAAGAAAAGAGATCAGTATCTCGCAGGACAGAAGCACTATTATGGGTATTATGCCGTTGAGCATGGGTATGCCTATGTCCTGCAGAGGATGCGCCGCCATGTCCGATATGAGCACCGCGACGGCAAGCTCGCTCAGCTCCAATTCCCCGAGCTGACGCTTGCCCATGAGGCGCATTGCCGCGACGATGCACACGAAGACCGTTACCGTCCTCAATATGATTATAGCCAAACGATCAGCCCCTTCCGGGATTATTCTTGCGCCGCACGCGCTGTTATATTATTGCCAAATCGTGGCCGGCAGGAGAACGGAGACGACGGTTGAATAATGCAGGCGGAGGGTGTATACTTTAACCGTTGGACCGTAAAACGATTATTCCGCTCTGAATGGAGTTCATTATGCTTAAATACGACAGAATAAAGAAAATCACGGCTTTGGCGCTGGCTTTCGTTATGCTTGCGCTTTCGGGATGCTCCGTAAGGATAGTCCCGATACAGGACTCGGTGCCGGCAAACGCGCCCATAGGGCAAACGCCGGATGGGGAGGAAGCTCTGCCGACGCCCGGGAACGACGGCGATACGCAGCCGGAGGACGGCGATTTATCCGAAGGAGAGAACGACGGAGAGGCAGAAAGCGGCGATAATGCCGATGACGGGGAAGACGGCTCAGGGAAGTATGTAAGCTTCAGCGACATGCATTATTACCACCCGGATTTCGAAGCGGCAAAGGCGCATATAGAGCTCGTTTCCGAAATGGTAGACGACGGTGAGGACGCCGATAAGATCGCCGGGGAATATGACAGCCTCAATACCGAGCTGAACGAGTTTTATACGCAATACTGCCTTTTGAACATCCTCTGCGCGATCGACATATCGGACAAAAAGCAAAGCTACGAGTACGAGCAGCTCAGCTCCGAATATCACGAACTGATCGTGCTTGCCAACGAGCTTGACGACAGGATAGCCGACTCGGGCTGCCGCGATACGGTCCTCGCCGACTGGACGGACGCGAACTATGAGTATCTCGAGGTATCCAAGCTCCTTTCCGACAACGAATATCTCGAGCTCCGCGACAGGAAGACCCAAATAGGCATGGAATACTGGGATGCGTATACCAACACCGTCGTGGATTTTATGGGGCGCAAGTTGACGCGGGAGGATATCGACTCCGGAGAGTTTTACGGAGATCTGCAGGAAAT
>DBWE01000132.1:2733-4822 GCA_002308315.1 Clostridiales bacterium UBA1246
GAAGCGGTAAAAAAATACGTTCCGGACGTGATGAACGAGCTGTACGGAAGTCTCGGATTTGAAGAGTACATGGGACTTTCCGCCGCGTCCGAGGTCCCGGGGCAGCTCAGGGAGAGAAAGGACCTGATCATGGAATATGCCGATGAGATCGGCGAGGAAATGCCCGAGGCCATGGAGCTCCTCGTTGATTACGGGCTGTCCGTGCTGACGGACAGCGCGGTTTGCCAGAGCGGAGCGTTTACGACTTATCTCGTATCGTATGAAGAGCCGGTCATATATCTGTGCCTCGTCTGCGGATACCAGGATATACTGAACTTCCTGCATGAGTTCGGACATTTTTACGGATATTACGTATCCGGCATCGACGCCGTTTCCGACACGTCCCTGGACGTGGAGGAGATCATGTCCCAGGCGAACGAGCTGCTGTTCACGCCGTATTTCGAAAGCTATATGGACGCGCCGACGTACAGCGCCGTAAAGAAGGCGCAGATGTTTTCCTCGCTGTACAGCATAGTAAGCGGATGCATATACGATGAGTTCCAGCGCTATGTATACGACAACGACGTGGAAAGCGTCGAGGACATCAACAGGATCTTTTCGGAAATATCCGCTTCCTACGGAGTCGATCAAAGCTATTACAGCGTGCCGATCGAGTTTGCGTGGGTGGACGTATCCCACACCTTTGAGGTGCCGCTTTACTTCATAAGCTACGCCACATCCCAGCTTCCGGCACTGGAGATATTCACGAAATCGCTGGGGGACAGGGAAAAGGCGGTGGAAATATACAACGCGGTCGTCCATTCCGATCCCCAAAGCACCTTCCTGCAGGTGCTTGAGGACTGCGATCTCAGCTCTCCGTTCGAGGAGGAGACCGTAAAGACGCTGATGGAGGGAGTGCGGGACTTCATCGGCATGGAGGAATAACGCAAAAACGGGAGCGCGCAATGCTTATTGCGCGCTCCCCCTGAGTTTCGTTTTTTATTCCAGCAGAAGACCGGCGATGCTTATATACAGCTCCTCCGCGGCCGACTTGAATTTCTTTTCCATCTCCGCGGCCTGTTCCGGGCTGCCGGCGAGTATTTCAAGCTTCATGATATTTCCTATTCCGTCGGAAAGGGACAGATTGACCCGGCAGCTTCCGTCCTCCTGGCGGATGCATGAGGTGTCCACCATTGCGCTGCGGTTGAGTATCTTCGCAAGACGCTCCGCCTGACGGGCAGCGGCGGTCTTTACCGTAAAGGGGAGACCGTCGCCGGTAGCCTCGATGTTTTCGGCGCCCTTTTCTGTGATCGAATACCGTTCCTGATCGGCGCAGACGTGTCCGGAGGCGACAAGCTGATAAAGAGCTTCGGAATAATCGAAATAATTTATGCCCTCGTCGCAGAGAACAAGATCCGCGAGGGTGTTTATGTCCACAGGACGGGGAAGCTTGCTGAGTATGTAAAGTATCAGGACCTTGATTTCGGTTTTGCCGTGTATAAAACCGAGATTGTCCATACGGCAATTCCTCCTTTTACGGGGTCGTCGTTATTTTCTTTATTCTATCATACCCTGCGGCGATATTAAAGAGCGTGATTCACAAAAAAAGCATGCGGGCATAGACTGTATTGAATTTCATTCTTTTCGGGAGGTAAGTTCATGGCAGTCAGAGTAAGTCCCGGGCCGGTAGACGCTTCGGCCGAGGTCAGGGAGGCCGTATGCGTCCATACACGGAAGATATATGATTCCTGCCGCGACAAGGACTGTGTGGAGGATCTCAGGCTTTACCCCGACGCGGCCTCGTATCAGTATATCGCCGGCGCGATGGGAGTGCGCGCAAAGTCGGCGGAGCTTCTCTACGCGGGCGTCGAGGTGGAGGAGGTAGCGTTCAACAGAGGATATTTTACCGTTGATATACGCTACTACTATAAAATAAAAGCGGAAACGTACTCCTTCTCCGACGGCACTGCCGACATAACGGGCCTTGCGGTGTTCGACAAGCGGGTCCTGCTTTTCGGCAGCGAAAGCAGCGCAAGGATATTCTCCTCCCGCGGCTGCGGAGGGACGGACGGGAGCATGCTTCCCGTGGCAGTCGTTGATGCCGCTGCCA
>DBWE01000132.1:4894-17663 GCA_002308315.1 Clostridiales bacterium UBA1246
AAAAAATGTGTATAATTATGCAAAATAGCACTGCTCAGGAGTAATATCGATGTATACTGTTTTCATTGACGGCAAAGAAGGCACCACCGGTCTGAGGATCCATTCAAGGCTTGCGGAGCGGGACGATATTCGTCTGGTGACCTTGCCGGAGGAGCTCAGAAAGGACGTCGCGNNNNCAAGACGAAAGGCGCTGAACGAATGCGACGTGGCTTTTCTGTGTCTTCCGGATCAGGCCGCCGTTGAGGCCGTGGAGCTGATAGAAAATCCCCATGTCCGCGTGCTCGATACGTCGACCGCGCACAGGACCGCGCCGGATTGGACGTACGGCTTTCCGGAGCTTTCCGAGGAGCGGAGAGAACGCATACGAAATGCCGGACGCCTTGCCGTGCCGGGCTGCCACGCGAGCGGTTTTATCTCGCTCATAGCTCCGTTGACGGCTGACGGGATACTTGACGCCGGAGCAAAGCTCTGCTGCACCTCCGTAACGGGGTACAGCGGCGGCGGGAAAAAAATGATAGCGCAATACGAGAACGCGGAAAGGAGCTCCGCTCTCGATGCGCCGAGACAGTACGCACTGGGCCAGCAGCACAAGCATCTCAGAGAAATGGCCTTTATCTGCGGGCTGGACGCGTATCCCGCTTTCAGCCCGATCGTGGGGGACTATTACAGCGGCATGACGGTGACCGTTCCCTTGTTCGCGGATATGCTCGCGCCCGGAAAAAGCGCGGAGGATATCGCGGCGAGCTACAGATCGAGATACCGCGGGGCCGTAGTGAGCGTAAACGACGCGCCGGACGACGGCGGCTTTATTTCGGGAAACGATCTCGCCGGCAAGGACCGCATGGAGATAAGCGTATCGGGCTGCGGGGACAGACTGCTGCTGATATCGCGGTTTGACAATCTCGGCAAGGGCGCCTCCGGAGCGGCGATACAGTGCATGAATATCATGCTCGGAATAGATGAGACGAAGGGCCTGTCGCTGTGACGGCGGGCAAAAACAGACTGAAGAAAGAAATGATGAACATGGAAATCAAACGGGAAAACGGCGGGATATGCGCGGCAAAGGGCTTCAGGGCGGCAGGGATCCACTGCGGACTGAGGAAAAATACGGCGAGGCCCGATCTCGCCCTGATATGCTCCGATACGCCCTGCGCGGCCGCCGGAGTTTTTACGAGAAATCTCGTCAAGGCAGCGCCCGTTCTGCTGGATATGGAGCTGATCAAAAGCGGCCGGGCCCGGGCGATCATCGCGAACAGCGGCAACGCCAACGCCTGCGCGCCGGACGATGCGGAAAACGCAGCGAGGATGAACGCCGCCGCCGCTGCCGCGCTCGGACTGAGCAAGGACCTCGTTCTGGTGTCCTCCACGGGCGTTATCGGGCAGAGGCTGAACATAGAATGCGTTGAAAAGGGCGCGGCAGAGGCTGCCGCGGCGCTTTCGTACGACGGCTCGGACGCCGCGGCGAGAGCGATAATGACGACCGATACGGTAAAAAAAGAAACGGCATACCGCATACGTCTCGGAGGAGCCGACGTGCGTATAGGGGCCATAGCGAAGGGCAGCGGCATGATACATCCCAATATGGGGACCATGCTCTGCTACATAACCACGGACTGCGCCATAAGCCCGAAGATGCTCGACAGGGCGCTGAGGTCGGCGGTGGATATAAGCTTCAACCGCGTGAGCGTGGACGGCGACACCTCCACGAACGATTCCTGCATAATCCTTGCCAACGGCGCGGCGGGCAACGAGCCGATCGACGGGGAAAGCGCCGATTATGAGCTCTTTGCCGACGTTCTCAAAAAGCTCTGCGTCGAGCTTGCCCGGATGATCGCGGCGGACGGCGAGGGCGCTTCGCACCTGATGACCTGCACGGTCAGAGGGGCCGACAGCGAAAAAAAAGCCGAAAACCTTGCCCGCAGCGTTATAAATTCCCCCCTGACCAAGGCGGCGATATTCGGACGGGACGCGAACTGGGGAAGAGTGCTCTGCGCCATGGGCTATTCGGGAGAGAGCTTTGACAGGAAAAAGACGGATATTTATTTCAAATCCGAAAACGGCGAGATCAAGGTCTGCTCGGCCGGTACGGGCATGGCGTTCGACGAGGAGGCGGCCGAAAAGATACTTTCCGCCCATGAGGTCGTCGTCGTCGCCGATCTCAACGAAGGCGGCAGCGAAGTGACCTGCTGGGGCTGCGATCTTACCTACGATTACGTAAAAATCAACGGAAGCTACAGGACGTGAGGTTGAAATGGACATTTCTATAAACAACGTGGAAAGAGCGCAGGTGCTCACGGAGGCTCTGCCTTACATCAAAAAGTATTACGGCAAGGTCGTGGTCGTTAAATACGGCGGCAGCGCCATGCTGAACGACGAGCTGAAAAAGGCCGTCATGGGAGATCTTGTGCTGCTGCAGCTTATAGGCGTAAGAGTGGTGCTCGTGCACGGCGGCGGCCCGGAGATCACCCAGATGCTCGGCAGGATAGGCAAGCAGTCCGTCTTCGTGGACGGCCTGAGAGTGACGGACGGGGAGACCGCCGAAATAGTGCAGATGGTCCTGTCCGGAAAAGTGGGCAAGGGTCTTGTCAACCTCATCGAGCTCAACGGCGGAAAGGCCGTCGGCCTGTCCGGCGCGGACGGGCATCTGATAGAAGCGGAGATGAAGGACGAACGCCTCGGCTTTGTGGGCGAAGTAACGAAAATCAACATCGAGCCTGTGACCGTTCTGCTGGAAAAGGGATATATCCCGGTCATCTCCACCGTGGGCTGCGACAGCAGGGGGAATATTTACAATATAAACGCGGATACGGCCGCGGCAAGGATCGCCGGCGCCCTGAACGCGGAAAGCCTGCTCTCCATGACCGATACTCCGGGTATACTCCGCGATTTCAACGACCATGACTCGCTTATCCGCGTAGTGGATATCCCCGACGCCGAAAAGCTGATGAAGGACGGGGTGATTTCCGGAGGGATGATACCCAAGGTCGGCTGCTGTATTGACGCGCTGGACTGCGGCGTGAAAAAGGTGTTTATAATCGACGGCAGAGTGCCGCATTCCATACTGATCGAGTTGCTTACCGACGAGGGCATCGGCACGATGTTCATAAGGCAGCGCAGCGGAGGAGAAGGAAATGAATAATTCCGAAGTCATCCGGCTGACGGATGAAAATATCATGCAGACCTATTCGCGCTTTCCCGTGGCAGTCAAGGAAGGGAAGGGCGCGACGCTGTGGGATTTCGAGGGCAATAAGTATATAGATTTCACGAGCGGGATCGGAGTATGCTCGGTGGGCTACGGCAATGAGAAGTGGGCCGAGGCGGTATACCGGCAGGCTCTGAAGCTGCAGCACGTTTCCAATCTCTATTACACCGAGCCGGCCGCGCAGCTGGCAAAGCAGCTGAAGGAGCGCACGGGCATGTCGCGGGTGTTCTTTTCAAATTCCGGCGCCGAGGCAAACGAGGGCGCGATAAAGCTGGCGCGGAAATACAGCTACGACAGGTACGGAGAAGGACGCTCCGCCGTCGTAACGCTGGTGCAGTCCTTCCACGGGCGCACGGTCACCACGCTTGCCGCCACGGGACAGGACGTATTCCATAATTATTTCTTCCCGTTCACGGAGGGGTTCAGGTATACCCCGGCAAACGATATCGAGGCGCTCGACAAGGCGCTTGGCCGGGACGTGTGCGCGCTGATGATAGAGCTGATACAGGGCGAAGGCGGCGTGCTGCCGCTGGACAGGGAGTTCGTCGAAGCTGCGGCGAGGCTTTGCGCGGAGAGAGACATACTGCTCATAACCGACGAGGTCCAGACCGGAGTGGGGCGCACGGGCACTCTTTTCTGCTTCATGCAGTACGGCATAAAGCCGGACGTATGCAGCTTTGCAAAAGGCATAGCCGGCGGTCTGCCCTTCGGCGGCTTCATGGCGGGCGAAAAATGCGCCGACGTACTCGGCGCGGGCACTCATGCGTCCACCTTCGGCGGAAACCCGGTATGCGCGGCGGCCGCGCTGACGGTGCTGGACATACTCAGCGGCGAAGAGCTCGAAAAAGTCAAGGAAAAGGGCGTCTATCTCAGGAAACGGATAGCTGAGATGAACGCGGGCTGCGTAACGGCGGTCAGAGGCATGGGCATGATGACCGGGATAGGCGTAAAGACGCCGCACAAGGAGATAGCCTCAAAATGCGTGGAGAACGGTCTGCTCGTGCTGACCGCCGGCAAGGACACCGTAAGGCTCCTGCCGCCGCTGACCATAAGCTATGAGGAGCTTGACGAGGGCCTCGGAATACTCCGGGACGTTCTCAAAAAAGCGTAAAGACCGACGGAAAAGAGACATATAATCAGCTGTACGCAGGCGTACGGCTGATTTTTTTTTGTTCGGGAGGCGGAAATGAAAAAGAACGGGATCCGCGCGGCGGCCTACTGCCGCGTATCCACGAAAAGCGGTCAACAGCTGGACAGTCTGGAAAATCAGAAGCTTTTTTTCGAGAAATACACGGCCGATAACGGCATAGAGCTTGTGAAGGTATACGCGGACGAGGGTATTTCGGGCAAACAGATGAAAAACAGGGCCGAGTTCATGCGGATGATCGGCGAGGCGGGAAAAGGAGCTTTCGACACGGTGCTCGTCAAGGACGTTTCGCGCTTTGCGAGGAATACCGTTGACTTTCTCAGCAGCATCAGGGAGCTCAGACGCAGGGGAGTGGAGGTGTTCTTCCTTTCCAACAACATGACGAACCTGGGCAGCAGCGAATTCATGCTTACCATCTTCGGCGCGGCGGCTCAGGAGGAGAGCGCGAACATTTCAAAGCGCATAAAGTTCGGAAAGGACGTCAACGCGCGTAAGGGCAGAGTGCCGAACGTGGTATACGGCTACAGACGCATCTCGCTCACCCTTCTGGAAACGGAGCCGCGGGAGGCCGAAACGGTAAGGGAAATGTACCGGATGTATACGGAGCTGGACCTGGGCTGCGGAAAAATAGCCCGGGAGCTGAACGAACGGGGGATAGCGGCAAAACGCGGCGGGAAATGGGAGGCCCGCACGGTCCACAGAATTCTCTGCAACCCGCTGTACTGCGGGGTGCTCGCGAACCACAAAAGCGAGATAGACGATTTTCTGGAGGGGAGCGTAAGGCGCTTTGACCGCTCGCAGTGGTACATCCATCCGAGACCCGAATTTGCGATAATCAGTCCCGAAACGTACGAAGCGGCCATGGAGAAAATGAGGGAAAGAAAGGAAAAAAACAAGAGACCGAGGCAATTGCAGAAGCAGTTGACCCGATAGTGCTCGGCATAAGGCTGTCGGAGATCAGAGAAGAGACGGAAAGCGACCTGGAGCCCGCGGAAATACCCGAATTCATCAGAGCGGCATTTCCGGACGGACTTCATCACGGAGGCTGCGTCAGGCGCGTTTACCTGACTTTGGGACAGTTCAGCATAATTCGCCTGGAGCGTGATTCACAGCTGCTTATGCCGGCATACGACTACTGCCTGCCGGAAAAGGAATGCTCCGATCCGGGCGGGGACGATCCCTGCGAGCTGTTCCGCAGGATAACTTTCCCCGTGGATGAATTTTTTCCGCCCGATACGGTATCGGGGATCAATGAATACAGAGACGCCGTCGGCAGTACGGTATCCGACAGCAAAGCATGAGGGAACGCCGGATAAACGCGGCTTCGGCGCGCGCCTGATCCCGGCCGCCGAAAGCGGCGCGCATACGAGCTCCGGACGGAAGGGGGACTTCTGTCCGGAGCGTTTATTCATAAGAAAATGAATATTTGCGGATACAATATATGATTTGCATGTTGTAATCGGCGAAAATGTTTGATATTATAGCATTTACAAATATACAGGGGTATGGCTATGGGCATACTTGAAAAAATACATTCCTCCGCGGACGTGAAAGCCCTGTCCCTGGAGGAGATCGACGAATTATGTGCGGAAATAAGAGCGTTTCTTATTGATAATATTTCCAGGACCGGAGGACATCTTGCCTCAAATCTCGGAGTAGTCGAGCTGACGGTTGCGCTGCACAACGTATTCGACAGCGAAAAGGACAGGATAGTATTCGACGTCGGGCATCAGTGCTACGTGCATAAGCTGCTTACCGGCAGAGCCGGGGGCTTTTCGACCCTCAGACAGAAGGACGGGCTGGCGGGTTTTCCGAAGCCCTCCGAATCGAACAGCGACGCGTTTATCGCCGGACATGCCTCCAACTCCGTATCCGCGGCGCTGGGCATGGCCCGCGCGCGTACGCTTTCGGGGGAGGATCACAGCGTTATAGCCGTTATCGGCGACGGAGCCATGACGGGCGGCCTGGCCTACGAGGGACTGAACAACGCGGGACAAAGCGGAGAGGCTTTGATAGTCGTGCTCAATGACAACGGCATGGCGATAGGCACCAACGTGGGCGGAATGGCAAGCTCCCTCGCGTTTCAGCGCACAAGACCGGCGTATTACCGGCTGAAAAAGACCTACCGCAAGGTAATGTATCGTATCCCGGGCGGAAAGTATGTTTTCACTTTTACCCAGAAGCTGAAAAACAGCCTGAAAAACGCGATATTGCACTGCAGCATGTTTGAAGAGATGGGCTTCAGGTACATGGGGCCCGTGGACGGGCACGACGTAAGAAAGCTGTCGTACATGCTCAAGACCGCGCAGGAATACCGCGAGCCCGTGCTGCTGCACGTGGTCACGCGGAAGGGGCGCGGGTATGAGGACGCGGAGAAGCATCCGGAAAAATATCACGGAGTGGGCAGCTTTGACCCGAGCCGCGGCGTTTCCGACGAAAAGCAGGCCTCTTTTTCGGAGGTTTTCGGACAGGCCTTATGCGAAGAAGCCGCAAAGGACTCCCGCATATGCGCCGTAACGGCGGCAATGGAGGACGGGACCGGCCTGAGCCCGTTCAGAAAAAGCTTTCCCGAACGCTTTTTCGACGAGGGCATAGCCGAGGGCCACTGCGTCACCATGGCGGCGGGAATGGCCAAGCAGGGTATGATACCGGTTTTTTCGGTATATTCCACCTTTCTTCAGCGCGCCTACGACATGCTGATACACGACGTGGCCATACTCGGGCTGCACGTCGTCCTGGCCGTAGACCGCGCGGGGCTCGTGGGGGGAGACGGGGAAACCCACAACGGCGTGTTCGACGTGGGTTTTCTTCGGCAGGTACCGGGCATGACCGTATACTGTCCGTCAAATTACGCAGAGCTGCGCAGCATGCTGCGCAGGGCGATAGAAGGAAAGGGACCCGCGGCGGTCAGATATCCCAAGGGCGCCGAGGGCGAATACCGCGATGAGGGAAAGACGCTGCTGCGCAGCGGCGGCGACGTAACGATAGTATCCTACGGAATAATGATAAACGAGGCGCTTAAAACCGCCGATATACTTGAAAAAAAGGGGATCTCGGCCGAGGTCGTCAAGCTGGACGCGATCGCGCCGCTCGACCTTACGCAGGTCAGAGCCTCGGCGGAAAAAACGGGACTCGCGGCGGTCATGGAGGACTGCTGCGAGCAGGGGAGCGTCGGAGAGACGATAAAAGCCGAGCTGAGCTGTCCCGTCATGCTTTTCAACACCGGAAGAGGATTCACGCCCCAGGCGACGGTCCGGGAGCAGAGAGAGCTGTGCGGGATCGACGCGGCGTCGGCTGCGGAGAGGATAATTGAAGAAAGACAGACTTGACGTGCTCGTGGTCGAGCGCGGGCTTTGTACGAGCAGGGAACGCGCGAAGGCCGAGATAATGAGCGGCAGCGTTTTCGTAAACGGAATAAGAGCGGACAAGCCCGGAATGACGTATCCGCAGGACGCCCGGATCGAGCTGCGGGGAGCCGCGATAGGATACGTCAGCCGCGGCGGACTTAAGCTCGAAAAGGCGCTGAAGGAATTCGGCGTTTCCCCGAAGGGCAGGATATGCATCGACTGCGGGGCGTCCACGGGCGGCTTTACGGACTGCCTTCTGAAGGGCGGAGCCGAAAAGGTGTACGCGGTGGACGTAGGCTACGGGCAGCTTGCCTGGAGCCTGCGGAGCGATCCGCGGGTGGTGAATATGGAGCGCACGAACATCCGGTACGTCACGCCCGGGGACGTGCCCGACAGGATCTCTCTCGCGGTGATAGACGTTTCGTTCATATCCCTGGCTCTGGTGCTTCCGCCGGTAAAGGAGCTGCTTGAAGAGAACGGAGAGATCATCTGCCTCGTCAAGCCGCAGTTTGAAGCCGGGAAAGACAAGGTGGGGAAAAAGGGCGTGGTACGCAGGCCCGAGGTCCACGCCGAGGTGCTGGACAAATTCATCGAATGCGCGGAAAAGCTCGGCCTCACCGTGCGCGGCCTGACCTGGTCTCCCGTAAGGGGTCCCGAGGGGAACATCGAATATCTGGGATATCTGACCGAAGGAGCCGGCGACGGCGTCTGCAAATTCGACACCGCCGAAATAGTAAAGGCGTCGCATACGGAGCTGGAATGAAAAAGATCATTATTTTTTCAAACACAAAGCGCGATCCGGACAAACTGATGGCAAAGCGGCTGGAGGAATATCTCGGCTCTCTGGGCGCGAGCTCGCAGATAATTACCCCGGGAGCAAACGGGGGAGATTTCGATATACCGGACGAGGCCTTCGAGGACGCCGAAATGCTGATCTGCCTCGGAGGCGACGGCACCATGCTGCATCTTTCGAGAAAGGCCGCCGTGCATGAAATGCCCATGCTGGGCGTGAACATGGGACATATGGGCTTTATCACCCAGCTTGAGCCGGATGAAACGGACAGGCTCGAGGAGATAGTCACGGTCGGCTACGACATCGAAAAGCGCATGATGATAGACATAGACGTGATGCGCGGAAGCAAGCGCGTTTATTCAAGCTTCGGTCTGAACGAGGCGGTGGTGACGAGGAACAATCCCGCCCACGCGATACGCCTGACGGCATACGGGGACGGAAGAAAGATATCTGATTATTCCGGCGACGGGATCATCATAGCCACTCCTACGGGCTCCACGGCCTACTCGATGTCCGCGGGAGGTCCCATCGTCGAGCCGACCGCGGAAATACTCATACTTACGCCGATGTGCGCCCATTCTCTCATAGCAAAGGCGTACGTGCTTACCGGAGACAGAGTCACGTCGGTCAAGGTGACGAGCTTTGACGATAACGACGCCGTGCTCATGGTGGACGGCGGAACGCCGTTCCCGCTCGAGCTCGGAGACGTCGTATACGTGCGCAAATCCGAACACGTTACGAGACTTGTCAAGGTCACCAGCAACAGCTTCTACGACATAGTGAAGAATAAGCTCAATCAGTAAGAAAGGGTGTGGATCATGAAGTCTGCCAGACAGACAAAAATACTCGAGATCATAGCATCACGGGACATCGAAACGCAAAATCAGCTCATTGAGGCCCTGGAAGAATGCGGATTTAAAAGCACCCAGGCTACTGTGTCAAGAGATATGCGGGAGCTGCGCCTTGTAAAAGAGCTGAGCGACGGCGGGAATTACCGCTACGTATGCCCCGGAGAGCCGGAGCAGGCAGACAACGCGGAAAAGGTCAGGACCATATTCCGCCATTCGGTGAAATCCTATGCCTGCGCTCAGAACCTTGTCGTGATCAAGACGCTTCCGGGCCTTGCCGACGCGGCCTGCGTTGCCATAGAAACGCTCGACGTACCCGGTCTCGTGGGGACCATAGCCGGCGACGACACGGCGTTCATCGCCATGAGCGACAACGCCCACGCGGAACTGTTCTGCAAGGATATCCGCAATCTTATGTAAAGAGGGAATTGGCGGTGCTTAGCCTGCTGCATATCGAAAACGTGGCCGTGATCGAAAGGGCGGATATAGAATTCGGCCCCGGAATGAACGTGCTCACAGGCGAGACCGGCGCGGGTAAATCAATAATAATCGACTCTGTCGGAGCCATACTCGGAGAGCGGACCTCAAAGGATATCATACGCACGGGCAGCGCTTCCGCGCTTATATCCGCCGAGCTGACAGGCTCCGAGGCGGCGCAGCGCTGGATGGACGACAACGGCGTGGAGTACCGGCAGGGAGACAACATGACCCTGCTCAGAAAAATAGGCGCGGACGGAAAAAACTCTTGCCGCGTAAACGGCATACCGGTAAGCGTGGGACAGCTCAGAGAGCTGGGAGAGCTGCTTTTCGACATACACGGTCAGAACGACGGCAGAAGGCTGCTGAGCGAGGCGAACCACCGCAGATACCTCGACGGCTTCGGACGCCTTGACGGGCTGAGAGAGGATTATGCCGCGGCTTACGGACGCTATACCGAAAAAAGAGACGAGTATGACGAGCTGAAGCGCTCCGAAAAGGACAGGGAGATACGTCAGGCCGCCCTGCTCAGAGAGATAAAGGATATCGAGAGCGTAGATCCGAAAAGCGGAGAGGAAGAAGCGCTCGCGGAGCGCAGAAAGCTGCTGCGCGGCGCGGGACGCATAACCGATAAGCTCGGCGAGGCTTATGAAGCAATGTACGGCTCGGACAGGAATGAAGGCGCGCTTTCGCTTATCATCGACGCGGAGAACGCCGCCGCAGCCGCGGCGCGCTTTTCGGACAGCCTGCAGGAGCTCGCCGGGAGCCTGAGCGATCTGAGGTACCGCGCCGAGGATATGACCGACAGACTGCGCGAGGCTCTGGACGAGCTGGATTTCGAGCCGGGCGAGCTTGACAGGATAGAAAACAGATTAAGCGCGCTCGAACGGCTCTCGCGCCGCTACGGGGACGCCGAGGCGGCGCAGCGGCGGCTTCGGGACGCCAGAAACGAGCTGGAAGACGTGATGTATCTCACGGAAAATATTTCCAAAACGGGCGAGGAGCTCCGAAGGCTGAAAGAAGAGGCGGTACGGAAAGCCGAAGAGCTGTCGTCCGAAAGGAAAAAAGCGGGGGAAAAGCTTGCCGGGCGCGTCGAGGAGGAGCTGAGACAGCTAAGCATGCCCTCGGCCCGCTTTTCCGTTGAAATAACGCCCAAGGGCGGAGAAGGCCTTGACTCCACGGGAATGGACGAGGTAAGGTTCCTTCTGTCGGCGAACGCCGGGGAGGAGCTCGGAAGACTGTCGAGGATAGCCTCGGGGGGCGAGCTTTCAAGAATAATGCTCGGCATGAAAAACGTGCTGTCCTCCGATACCGACGCCGAGGTGCTGATCTTTGACGAGGTCGACGCCGGCGTATCTGGTATCGCGGCGCAGAGGGTCGGCGAAAAGCTGTGGTCGCTGTCGACGAAGCGCCAGCTTCTGTGCATCACTCATCTTCCGCAGATCGCCGCCATGGCGGACACGCATTTTTCAATCGAAAAAAAAGAGAGCGACGGCAGAACGTATACGACCGTGACGCAGCTGGACGGCGAGGGCAGGACACGCGAGCTTGCCAGGCTTACCGGAGGCGAGACGGTCACGCGGAACACTCTGCTCGGCGCGGGAGAGCTTATCAGCTCGGCAGAAAAATATAAAGAGGGAAAAGGAAATGACACTGTACGATGAATTGACGGCCAGGGGACTCATAGCCCAGGTCACCGATGAGGAAGAAGTCAGGGAGCTTATCAACAACGGCAAAGCGACCTTTTATATAGGCTTCGATCCGACTGCAGACAGCCTGCACGTGGGGCACTTCATGGCGCTTTGCCTTATGAAGCGGCTGCAGCAGGCGGGGAACAAGCCCATCGCCCTTATCGGCGGAGGCACGGCGATGATAGGCGATCCGAGCGGAAGAACGGATATGCGGAAAATGATGACGCCGGAGACCATACGCCATAACTGCGAGTGCTTCAAAAAACAGATGGCCAGGTTTGTGGATTTCTCAGAGGGCAAAGCCCTTATGGTCAACAACGCCGATTGGCTTCTTCCGATGAACTACGTGGAAATGCTCAGGGAGGTCGGAGCGCACTTCTCCGTAAACCGCATGCTCACCGCCGAGTGCTACAAGCAGAGAATGGTGAACGGACTGAGCTTTCTGGAATTCAACTACATGATAATGCAGAGCTATGATTTCTATCAGCTTTACAGAGAGTACGGCTGCAACCTGCAGTTCGGCGGCGACGACCAGTGGTCAAACATGCTGGGCGGTACGGAGCTGATACGCAAAAAGCTCGGCAAGGACGCTTACGCGATGACCATCACTCTGCTGCTCAATTCCGAGGGCAAGAAAATGGGCAAGACCGCGAGCGGCGCGGTATGGCTGGACGCCGAAAAAACGAGCCCGTACGATTTTTACCAGTACTGGCGCAACGTCGACGACGCCGACGTTATAAAATGCCTCAAGCTCCTTACCTTCCTGCCGCTTGAGCAGATAGAGGAAATGTCCCGCTGGCAGGACAGGGATATCAACAGAGCAAAGGAGATCCTTGCCTTCGAGCTGACGAAAATGATCCACTCCGAGGAAGAGGCCGTCAAGGCGCAGGAGGCTGCGAGAGCGCTGTTTTCGGCGTCGGGCAGCGCGGAGAACATGCCCTCGCTTCAGCTGACGGACGGCAATTTCACCGACGGCCAAATAAGCATAGTGGAGCTGCTTACGCTCAGCGGACTGTGTACCTCGAACGGCGACGCGAGACGCAATATCGAGCAGGGCGGCGTGGAAGCCGGCGGAGTAAAGGTGGGCAGCTTCACCGAGAAGTATCCCGCCGAAAGCTTTGACGGAGACGGGCTCATAATAAGACGCGGAAAAAAGAAATTCGTAAGAGTGTACCGCTGAACCGTATAAAATCACGAACCGCACGGCTTGCCCACGCAAGGCAAAACGTGCGGTTTTTCGATAGGCGAAGGGAGTCGAACCTCT
>DBWE01000005.1:0-5228 GCA_002308315.1 Clostridiales bacterium UBA1246
GACAAGGGGTGTTTTATTTGCTAGAATACCCCTTGCAGTCCACGGGGGTATAGCTCAGCTGGGAGAGCGCTTGAATGGCATTCAAGAGGTCAGCGGTTCGATCCCGCTTATCTCCACCAAAAAAACAGAGTCCGCCGATGCGGGCTCTGTTTTTTTGACGAAGTAGGAAAACGAACCGCTGAGCTCTTGCAAATAGGAATAAGTCAGCGGAGCCGCCGGACGGCGAATGCCGGCCAGCGGTTCGATCCCGCTTATCTCCACCAATTAGAAATGATGTTTTACTTTTTGCCGATAATGTAGTATCCTCAGATGGTAGTGAAGCGAATGAAGATGTTTTCCGATGCGGATCGTGCGGTAAAACGCGGAGTCGCGGAGCGTACAGTGCGGAACTGCTGCGCTCACGGCCGACACGCCCTGTCTGAAGGGATAAAAAACAAGGAGGGTTCCCATGAAAACGCAAAAACTGATTTTCCTTTGCCTGATCCTCGCCCTGCTCGCATCGCTGCTATGCCTGCCTGCCGCAGCGGCGGGGATATCCGATTGGGACGCACTCTCAGCTGCCCTTGAAAAAGGCGGCGAGGTGAAGCTGAGCGCGGACGTGACCGCCCCGGCGGAGCGTGATCGCATTCTGGAGGTCCCGGAGGGCGTCACAGCCTCCTTGGACTTAAACGGCTTCACCCTTGACGGCGGCACGCCGGGGGAGGAGGACTGCGTCATCCTGGTCCGCGGCAGCTTTACGCTCAAGGACAGCTCCGCCGGCGGCGCCGGGCGCATCACCGGAACGCGCGACGCCGTGGACGCCATCGGCGGCGATTTCACCCTGGAGGGCGGCACGCTTGACGCCTGCGGCAACGACGGCATCGCGGTCGCGGAGGGCGGCAGCCTTAAGATGACCGGCGGCGCGGTGCGCGGCAGCGGCCAGATCGGCGTTCTCGTCACCGGCGAAGGCAGCACGGCCATTGTCTCCGGCGGCGAGATCAGCGGCAGCGTCGGCTGCTACGGGGAAGGCGGGTTCTACAACGGCACCGGTCTGCAGGCCGAGTACGGCGCCGTCGCCGAGATCGCGGGCGGCGTCATCTCCGACAGCGTCTTCGGCGCCAAGTCCGTCGACGCCACGCTCACGCTCTCCGGCGGCGAGGTGCGCGACAACTGCGAGGTGGCCTTCGGAGACGAGGGCACCTTCGGCGGCGCAGGGCTCTATGTCTATCAGGGCCGGCTCCGCATAACCGGCGGCACCGTCTCCGGCAACTCCTGGACCGGGCTTTACACCGACGCAGGCTCGGAGACTGAGGTCTCCGGCGGCACGATCATCGGCGACGGGATGTTCGCCGTTCAGATCATGGACGGCGAAGTATCCATCACCGGCGGTGCGGTCACCGGCGGCAGGGAGGCGGCTGTCCGGGCCTTAAACGGAACGCTCGGCATTACCGGCGGCGAGATCGGCGGCAGCCCGAAGAGCGGCGTCTGGGTCCTGGGCGGCGGGGTCTCCATGACGGACGGCAGCATTGCCGACAACGAATGGTTCGGAGTCCGGATCTCCGAGGGCAGTTTTGAGATGAGCGGCGGCGCACTCTCCGGCAACGGCTATTTCGGCGTGGTCCTGGAAAGCGCCGACGCGGATTTCCGCATGAGCGGCGGCACGATCTCCGGCAGCGGTCAGGGCGGCGTCGGGATCGCGGGCGGTACGCCGGCGCTGTCCGGCAGCCCGGTCTTCGCGGACAATGGCGGAGCAGATCTCATCATTTTGCCGGACACGACCCTCACCGTCGCCGGGCCTCTTGCCCTTGACGAGCCCCTGTCCGTAGCAGTAAGTGCGATCGGCGGCGGGGAAGTGACCTTCACCGCCGGCCTGCCCGGCAACGGCAGCGCGGAGGACTTCGCCTACGCCCTGCCGAGCCATAAAATCGAGGCCGGGGAGGACGGCGAGGCGAAGGCTGTCTTTATCCGGCGTTTCAGCGACGTGACGGGCGCGGAATGGTACGCCGACGTCGCTTCCTGCGCAGTGGCCTACGGCTTCCTTGACGCACGTGACGGGCGCTTTGACGGCAATCAGCCGCTGACCAGAGCTGAATTGGTCACTGCCCTCTGGCGCTTCGCCGGCAGCCCGAAGGCGGAGACGGACGCCCCCTGGCCTTATTCCGATGTGGCCGCCGATGCGCCGCTCGCAGACGCGATACGCTGGTTAGAGGCGAATGGGTCCGTTTCGGATACCCCCGGATCGGCCGGGCCCGATAAGCTCGTGCAGCGCTATGATATGCTGGAACTCTGCCGGATCCTGCCCCGCGTGAGGGAACTCTATTCCGGCGCGGAGGTCTACGGAGAGCTTCCCTTCGCCGACGCCGGGGGACTGGACGAGGAATATACGCACTATGTCCTCTGGCTGACGGAGAGCGGCATCCTCCAGGGCTTTGACGACGGAACGATGGGCCTGGAGCGGATCGCCACCCGCGCCCAGCTCGCCGCGGTCCTGATGCGGCTGTTCACCTTGCCCGGATAAGACGGATCGCGATCAGTGGGATCTCTCGGTCTTTAACGCATGGGGCCGGCTCCGTGCTTGAAAACGGACTGCCGCATTGCGAAAAGGCGCGTATAAACAAACAGAAACGGTCAAAAAAACCGCGAGGATCGAAAGGAGACGTCATAATGGAGGAGAAGAAAACCAACGAACTGACAGACGAAGCGCTGGACCGCGTCAGCGGCGGCATTNNACAGGACGCAAAGCGGCCTGCCGGCGCTGCGGAGACGAGTTCCCTGCCGCATCGCTGCTTGGCGGATACTGCAGCAATTGCCTTGACGAGCTTCATAAGCAGGGCGTTTACCCGCCGATCTGACGAAAGACAATGCCGTGAAAAGAGCAAGCGTCGGCATACTGCTTCTGTCGTTCGCGGCGCTGTGCGCCTGCGGGGGGNNATGACTATCTGATCGTCGGCGCCGGCTTGTTTGGCGCGGTATGTGCGCGCGAGTTGGCAGACGCGGGGAAATCGGTCCTCGTCATCGAAAAGCGAGTGCATATTGCGGGGAATGCGTACACCGAAAGGATAGAAGGGATCATCGTTCATTCATACGGCGCACACGTTTTTCATACGAACAACAGGATCGTATGGGACTACGTCCGGCGTTTTGCGAGCTTTAATCACTTCACCCATTCTCCGGTGGCCAATTATCACGGTGAACTCTACTCGCTGCCCTTTAATATGTACACCTTCAACAAGATGTGGGGCGCAGTGACGCCTCAGGAGGCGGCTGCCAAAATCGAGGAGCAGAGGACGGAGATCACCGGTGAGCCGCGAAATCTGGAAGAGCAGGCAATTTCCCTTGTCGGAAGAGACGTATATGAAAAGCTGATAAAGGGATACACCGAAAAGCAATGGGGACGGGACTGCAAGAGGCTTCCCGCTTTTATCATAAAAAGGATCCCCGTGCGGCTGACCTTTGACAACAACTATTTCCATGCTCTTTACCAGGGCATACCCACAGGAGGGTACACTCAGCTCGCTGCGAAGATGCTTGACGGTATCGAAACAAGACTTGATACCGACTATCTGCTTGACCGCGATTTCTGGAATGGGCTTGCAAAGAGGATCATCTATACAGGGCCGATCGACGCATTCTTTGACTTTTCCCTGGGATCGCCGGCATATCGGAGCCTTCGATTTGAAACTGAGGTCCTGGATATTCCAAACTATCAGGGTAATGCGGTCGTGAACTTCACGGATCGGGAAACACCGTGGACCCGTGTGATCGAACACAAATGGTTTGCGTTCGGGAAAGATGAGCTGGGAAACGATCTGCCCGGGACGGTGATCTCAAAAGAATACAGTTCTGAATGGAAGCCGGGCGACGAACCGTATTATCCCGTTAACGATGAGGAGAACGCCGAGCTGTATAAACGATACAAGGCATTGGCAGACAGGCAGAACAAAGTCATCTTCTGCGGGCGCATGGGCGAGTATCGGTATTACGATATGGATCGGACCGTTGCGGCGGCTCTGAATTTGACGGAAAAGCTGAAGTCAGGCAGTCCGGCATGATCGACCCAATGATTTGACAGGAAAAAAAGAAAGCTCACGGCGCTCTGACAAAAAATCTGAAAAATGAACCGGAGGAACGGCTATGGAAAACAGGAAAACCGAAAATACGAGCCCCGAACTCGCAGACGAGGAGCTGGACCGGGCATCCGGCGGAGGAGGAAACTTTTTTGCCGACCCTTATGAGAAAAAGTGCAGCCTCTGCTCGGGGAGACTGATCACCGATGAGGAAAAGAGGGCCGGCGTGTGCAGAAATTGCAGGAACGACGGGATCGTTCCCGGCCGCCCCTGACGTCGGGAGCTGCTATTGCGGAAACTGCCTGAACGAGCCGGATAAGACGGGCGTACACCCGCCGATCTGAGCCTTGCGGTTCGCCTTTCGTGACGACGGTCCCGCGAGGCTGAAGAGATGAGAAGGAAAAACGAAGGAAAAGCCATGACATACGACACGAATTCACCGCGGAATGAGCCCTCTATGAAAACAAACCGCTTGTTCTCCGGCGGAGCATGCGCCGCCGCCCGCTGCCGCCGATAAAGCGGCGCGGACCGTCGCGCGGCTTGCCGAGGCCCCGCAGCATCCCTTCATCCGGCGGATGTATGAAAAGCTCCAAAAGTATTATTATCCGCCGGAGTGGTCCTGACGGTCATGCGGGCCCCAACAATTTGAAAATTGCTTGAATGAACGTGCCATGCGATGAAACGGCGCGTATCAATACGTGAAGACAGAACATTCATTTGGAGGTATACAATGGAGAATAAGACACCGTATGAACAGATGGCGAAGATCCTGACGAGCCTCACCGATGAGCAGAAGGAGCAGGCAAAAGCATGCGAGACGATGGACGAGCTGACGGCCTGCCTGGGCAAGCTGGGCGTCGCCCTGCCGGACGAGCTGCTGGACAACGTGGCGGGAGGTATGTCGGATTTGGAATACATCGAATTTTACTCCAATGTGGTGATGCCGATGATCGACAGACTCGGGATCGGCCACGGCGACTGGCGGAAGCAGGATGAGCTGGAGCAAAAGCTCCTGAAGCAATACAGCCCCGATAAGCGGCTGTCGGATTACATCGTGTAAGCTGAATCAGTCATTCCATAGGAAGTCCTGCGGATGCTCTCCATGACAGGCGGCATCCCTGCAATCGTGCACGAACCGGACGGGCACAGCAGTATAAGCAAAAAACAGAGTGGCGGCGATCA
>DBWE01000005.1:5261-5515 GCA_002308315.1 Clostridiales bacterium UBA1246
CTCTTCAACACGCTCCCGATTATTTTCCACCGGATGAGCGTTCGGTGTTCCGCTGAGCGGCGTTCCGGTGCAGCTGCCGTCGTGATGCTTCCGCAGGAAATCCCTGAGCCTCATGCCACAAATCCCCATGATCTGAAATCAAGGGGACAGGTACAGCTGACCGAGCGCATTACAGGCTGAGCACCGAAACGACGCTCCATGGAAACAGGCACCCGCCGGGATCCGGCGAGTGCCTGTTGTGCCGAGATGGGAAA
>DBWE01000021.1:0-5745 GCA_002308315.1 Clostridiales bacterium UBA1246
AGGTGTTCAACTCCCTTCGCCTATACGCGAAAAACAACGGGCGGGGAGTGCTCCTCCCCGCCCTCAAACGTGCGCATTGAAATATTACTTTGTCTCGAATTCCTTGAAATTTGACTCTACGAGCTCTTCCAGGCCGTTGACCGCGCTGATCTCATCGGTACCGTCCGCGCCGACGGTCACTTCGGTGCCCTTGACTATGCCGAGCGACAGAACGCCCAGCAGGCTCTTGGCATTTGCTCTGCGCTCTTCCTTTTCGATCCATACCGCGCATTTATACTCGTTGGCCTTCTGAACGAAAAAAGTAGCGGTCCTGGCATGAAGCCCAACTTCGTTGTTTACTACCATGGTTTTCGTATACATCAAAAGCACACCTTTCTTCAATAAAAAACATACGCGCTGACACAGCGATTTTAACAAAATAAGCGCGGTGCGTCAATAGTCAAACTTACTTATAAATATGTCATGAGCCGAATTGCTTTAAGCATTATGTCTTAAACTCGGCTATCGTTACTCCGCTTTCACCTTCTCCGTAACGTCCCAGGCGGAAGGATTTGACGGCCTTGTTTCTTTTCAGCGCGTCTCTTACCGCGCTGCGCAGAACGCCGGTGCCCTTTCCGTGTATTATCCTCACCGAATTGAGATTTGCCTGCATCGCGCCGTCAAGATAGCGTTCCAGCACGGAAACCGCCTCCTGAGCGTCCATTCCGCGCAGATCGACCTCCGGGCTTACCGAAAGCGTCCTCAGCTTCGCCTGAGATTTTTCCATATATTTGATTTTCTCGCTTTTGCGCCCTTCCAGCAGCCGTACTTCCCCGGGCGCGGCGGTAACGCGCATTATACCGGCCTGAAGCGTGAGCGTGCCGTCGTCGGCGACGGATATGACCTCCGCCTGTTTTCCTATCCGTATAAGCTCCACGGCGTCTCCGGCCTTTATCGGCCTTGTGTTTTCCGCCTGCGGCGGTTCTTCTTCATCGCGTATGCCGAGAGCGTCCTGAGCGGAATTGAGTTTTTTTACAAGCTCCACTCTCGCTTCGTTTATCTGTCGGGCGTTCTCTGCGTCCGCCGCCCGTTTGCGCATTTCGTTGAGCTCGCCGAACACCTCTTCCGAAACGCGCCTTGCCTCCTGCAGGAGCATGTCCGCGTCTCTTCTCGCCTTCGCTCCGGCCTTTTCTTTCTCCGCCTCGAGCTTTTTTCTGAGCTCCGCCGCGGCCTTGGCGTCCTGCTCGGCGGCAGTTCTCAGTCTTTGAAGCTCAAGCTGTTCCTTCTCCATTTTCTGCCGTTCCTGCTGCAGCACGGCAAGCACCTGCTCGAAATCGGCGCTTCCGCTGTCCAGCCTCGCCCTTGCGTCGTCAATGATGCTTTCGTCAAGGCCGAGCCTTCTTGATATCTCGAAGGCGTTGGATTTGCCGGGTATGCCCATGAGCAGTCTGTACGTCGGTCTGAGGGTTTCCACGTCGAATTCGCAGGAGGCGTTCATCACCCCGTCGGCCGAAGTCGCGTAAATCTTGAGCTCGGCGTAGTGAGTCGTCGCGGCTATCCTCGCGCCTTTCGCGCGGGCGTACTCGATAACGGAAATAGCCAGCGCGGCGCCCTCGGCGGGGTCCGTACCCGCTCCGAGCTCGTCGAAAAGCACCAGCGTATCCTCATCTGTCTCGGCGAGCATGCCGACTATGTTGCGCATATGCGAGGAAAAGGTCGAGAGAGACTGTTCTATGCTCTGCTCGTCGCCTATATCCGCGAATATTTTTTTGAATACAGGGACGCTGCTGCCGTATTCGGCGGCTATGTGAAGACCGCAGGCCGCCATGACGCAGTGCAGGCCGAGCGTTTTCAGGCTGACGGTCTTTCCGCCCGTATTCGGGCCGGTGATTATCAGCGTGTCAAAATCGTCTCCGACGGCGATGTCTATCGGAACGGCTCTGCGGACGTCTATGAGCGGATGCCGCGCGCGCTTCAGTTTCACCGCTCCGCGCTCGTTTATCTCGGGCGCGTCCGCCTTCATGCGGTACGACAGTCTCGCCTTGGCGAATATCAGATCCAGCTTGACCAGCACGTTGAAATCGCAGACTATGTCCTCCTCGAACGAGGCTGCCTCCGCCGACAGCTCCATCAGTATGCGTTCGATCTCCTTTTTTTCCTTTGCCTGGAGCTCGCGTATCTCGTTGTTCGCCTGCACTACCTGCATCGGCTCTATGAACACCGTCTGCCCGCTCCCGGATATATCGTGGACGAGACCGTTTATCACGCCCTTGTGTTCGGCCTTTACGGGAACGACGTATCTGTCCGCCCTCATCGTTATTATCGGATCCTGCAGCGCCTTCGCGTAGGTCGGAGAGCTTATTATCTTCTGCAGCACGTCGCGTATCCGCGCGTTGGCCGCTCTCATATGCCGTCTTATCGACGCGAGCTCGGAGCTTGCCGCGTCGGCTATCTCGTCCTCTCCGCTTATGGACGAGCTTATCTTTTCCTCGAGGAATTTATTCGCCGTCAGCGAGGCGAAAAGCCCCTTCAGGCTGCCGCTCTCGTCTCCGGACCATGCCTTGAGCCGTCTCGCGGCGCGCAGGAGCTCGGCTATGTCGAGCAGCTCGCGGGTATTCAGCATGCCGCCCATTCTTGCCCGCATGAGCGACGCGCACACGTCGCGTATCGACGACAGCGGAGGCGTGCCCTTCAGAGATATGAGCCGCTTTGCGTCTCCCGTCTCTTCAAGCCTGCTCCTTATCTCGAATATCTCGCTGCTCGGGAGCAGCGCCCCCGCCATGTCGGCCGCGCTTTGACACACCGTTTCCTCCGCGAGCATGCTCAGAACGGCGGGCAGTTCGAGTATTTTCAGTGATTTTTCGTACAGTTCCATTATTTTATTCCCTTGTAATATGTCAGCGACGCGAAGCTTCTTTCAAGCTGCTCCCTCACGTAGGCTTCCGCCGCCGCTTCGAGGCGTTTGAGCGGCGCGTCCCCGAGCAGGAAGGAAAACTCCTTTCCGTCCTTCGCGAGCACTATGTGCCGCATGGCCTTCAGCGAGGCGCCGCAGAGCTTTCGCGGCGCGAGAGCGTGCTTTTCCGCGCACGCGGCGCAGTACAGCTCTCCTCCGCGCAGATCGAGGACGGGCTCGTCCGTATCCTCCGCGCCGCAGCCGGCGCAGCGTTCAAGCTCCGGCCTGTATCCGAGCAGAGACATGAGTCTGAGCTCAAACGTGCTTTTAATCAGCGCGCGTTCCTTTTTCCCTTCGCTCAGCAGCCACAGGGCCCTCAGTCCGAGGGCGAGTATCTCCGGCTCGTCCACGCTTTCCTGACATACCGTGTCCAGCATCTCCAGGAAATACGCTCCGAGAGCAAAGGCCGCCAGATCCTCGGTAAGTCCGTCGAAAAGCTCTATGGTGTTGGCGTCGTTAAGGTACCACCGGTCGCGGCTTTGCGAAAGCGTCATTTCGGAAAAAGCGAAAAGCCGGCTCGCCGCGGCGGTACGGCTGCCCTTGCGTCCCGCTCCCCTTGCGGAAACGGGTATCTTTCCCATACTGTCCGTCAGCACGGTAAGCATACGGCTGCTTTCCTTATACTCTACCTGGTGCAGCACCAGCCCCCGCACTACCGCGGTATTACTCATTGTACCCGAAGTTGCGCAGCATAGCGCCGCTGTCGCGCCAGTTTTCCTTCACCTTGACCCAGCTTTGCAGATAAATCTTCGTTCCCATATAGCGTTCCGCGTCGCGCCGGGCAAGCTCGCCTATTTTTTTCAGCATGGCGCCGTTTTTGCCTATTATTATCCGCTTGTGCCCGGCCTTCTCGCAGTATATCGTCACGTCAAGATCTATGATGCCGCTGTCCTCCCGCTCCGAGAACTTCGTTACCTCCACGGCCGTGCCGTGGGGTATTTCGTGCTCGAGGCAGTACAGCAGCTTTTCTCTCACGATCTCCGCGATGATCTGACGGTCAGGCTGATCGGTGACCATATCCTCCGGGAACAGGGCCGGCCCGTCCTGCGCGTACTTCATCAGCTCGTCCATCAGCACCTCGAAGCCCTCTCCCGTCGCCGCGGAAATGGGGATGAGCTGTTCGAAATCGTATGCTTTGGAATAAACGTCCATCACCGCGAGCAGGCTTTCCCTGCTTACGGTGTCTATCTTGTTTATTACCAGTATGGCCGGCAGCCCCGACGCGCGTATCATCGAAATGAGCCCGCTTTCCTGCTGTCCTACGTTGGCTATGGGCTCGACCATCATCAGTATGGCGTCGCCGCCGTCTCCCACGCTGTTTTTCACGACCTTGACCATGTATTCGTCCAGGGCGTTTTTCGGCTTGTGGTAGCCAGGGGTGTCCAGGAAAACGAGCTGCGCGCCGCCGCGGCTGCACACCGCGTATATGCGTCCGCGCGTAGTCTGCGGCTTATTGCTGACTATCGCTATCTTCTCCCCCGCTATCCTGTTGGCAAGCGTGGATTTCCCCGTATTCGGTCTGCCCACGATGGTGAATACCGCTGTTTTCGTAACGTTCATTTTTCTCTGCCCTCAGATCCCCATGATCTTCATTATTTCTTCTTCGCGCGAACGCATGAGCTTCTTGTTTTCTCCCTCGTCCTCGTGGTCGTAGCCGAGGAGATGAAGCATGCTGTGGACGGTAAGATATGCCGTTTCGCGCTTTTCTCCGTGTCCGTATTCCTCGCCCTGGCTGCGTACTCTGTCCATATTCAGGGCCATGTCCCCCAGCGGCATAAAGCGGCTGAGCGGGTCGGTCTGTCCGTCCTCCGGGTCGAAGGCGCCCGGGGTGAATTCAAACATGGGAAAGGACAGCACGTCCGTCGCCTTGTCCACGCCCCGCATATTTCTGTTTATCTCGCGTATGCCCTCGCTGTCCGTGAGCAGTACGTTTATCTCGCACCGGACGCGGACGTTTTCGGCCTTGAGAGCCGCGGCGATGCTTTTCCTTATCAGTCTGATGCACGCGCGCTCCCGCCTCACCGCGCCGCCGATAATGATCCTGTGCCTCATCTGTGTCTTCTCGCCCCCGGCGCGCCGCGCTCCGACGGCAGCGATTTTTCGTATTTTTCATACGCCTCAATGATCTTCTGGACGAGGACGTGCCTTACCACGTCGTCCCCGGTAAGGCGGCATATCTCGATATCGTCGATATTCCTGAGTATGTTCATTACTTCCTTCAGACCGCTCACCTTGTCCTGCGGCAGGTCTATCTGCGTTATATCTCCGGTTATTACGGCTTTTGAGCCGAAGCCTATCCTCGTAAGGAACATTTTCATCTGCTCCCGGGAGGTGTTCTGCGCTTCGTCGAGGATGATGAAGGAATCGTCGAGGGTCCTGCCGCGCATGTATGCCAGCGGCGCGACCTCGATATTGCCCTTTTCAAGATATTTCGCGTACGTCTCCGCTCCGAGCATGTCGAAAAGCGCGTCGTTGAGCGGTCTGAGATACGGGTCGACCTTGTTCTGCAGATCTCCCGGCAGGAAGCCGAGCTTTTCTCCCGCTTCTACCGCGGGGCGGGTAAGGATGATGCGGTTTACCTGCTTTGCCCGGAAGGCCGTCACCGCGCAGGCCACCGCGAGATAGGTCTTTCCCGTGCCGGCCGGGCCTACCGCGAGAGTGACCGTGTTGTTTTTTACGGCGTCTATATACGTCTTCTGCCCGAGAGTCTTCGCCTTGATGGCCCGGCCCTTCGCCGTTATGCATACCACGTCGTCGGCCATGGCGGAGATCTTATCCGTTTTCCCCTCGCACGCGAGCTTGAGGACGTATCT
>DBWE01000021.1:5822-13712 GCA_002308315.1 Clostridiales bacterium UBA1246
GAAACGTGTATCTCCGCGTCTCTGTCCACTATCCTTACGTTCAGCTCTTCCTCGATCAGCTTCAGATTTTCGTCAAAAGAGCCGAATACGTTTATCAGGTTTTCCATTCTTTCGATCCCGATGGTTATTTCGCTCATCTTCCGTTTTCTCTCCGGTTTCGTATTTCACGGCGGCGAAGCGGGGCATACGCCCTTCTCCGTTCTCCGCGGCGCGTTCATTTCATGAAGCTTGCCTCGCCTATCTGTTCCAGACACTCGGCCGTCAGCATGACCTTTATCGCTCCGTCCTCCGTCAGCGTTTCAAAAACGGTCTGCGTGACCTCCGCGCCTCCGGTACGCTCGCTCAGCTCCGCGAGAAGCCTTTGCCCGAGCATGGCCTCCGCCTGCCCGGCGTCGGTTTCGCAGCTTATGGGCTCGTACTCGCGATACTCGTCTTTTGTGATCGAGAACGGCAGCGCCATGCCGAGAAGCTCCGTTCTCTTTTCCGACGTCATTTTATCATAAAACGTATACGGAATTCCACTGTCAAAAAACAAATTGATACGCAAATCGCATATTTTGACGCTTACGGCGGTCCGTTTCCTCCCGGTGTAGCTTTTTTCGTAATGCCCGGCGGGCGTCTGCGCGCCGAGACGGTACCAGGTCCTCGCCCACACGTCCCCCAAAGCTCTTACTCTCCGCGTTTCCCCCTGCAGATCCGTAAGCTCTCCGCTTATGAGCTTCTGTCCCGCGAGCACCATATCCCCTTTTTTCACGAGCGCCCTGCCTTCGAGCGCCGCTATATTTTCTATCATACCCGTTTTGGAGGCCGTGATATCCGCTGCGTCGCTCCCGCGTATCAGCTCCGGCCTCGGTCTGCGCTCCCTTACGATGACCTCGGCTCTGCTCCCGTTGACGCGCACGGTAAGCCAGCTCAGCTCTCTTATCCTTTCGAGCATCAGGCTCCTTATTCTCCGGTTGTCTATCCTCGTACCGTTTTCCCCTACGCCCACTCCGAGCTGCCGAAGCTGTTCGAGTATCTGCGCCGAGCTCACTTTGTCATTGCCGCTCACTTTTATTTCCCATATGACGTTCGACATATGAAATACCCATATCAGCAGCGCCAGAGACATGCCCAAAAGCACGTAACGCTTCTTCAGGCGTCCCGGAAGCGTGAACAGGCCGCTTTTCCCAAGCGTTTTCAGCCGTACACCGCCCTCCGCCGCCGCTTCCCGGACGCGTTTAAGGTCCAATCGGTTCACCGTCAGCCGGACGCCGCCGTCCTCGGACGCCGCGTTCCGGAATCCGATCTGCCTTCGGGACAGCTCATTGAGGAACGCTTCCGTCCTCTCTCCCTCCGCCCTCAGGCGGACGGCCTGTGTCAAAAGATCGGATATTTTCATTTATCTGCCCAGTTCTATCCCGTCGATCCGGCCGTCGATCAGTATTTCGTCGTCCGTCATCGTCCGCAGCGTCAGGGCTTCTCCTCTTATTATGATGTCCGCGCCCGCGCCCTTCACCGTTATCAGCTCCGGGGAATAATGCGCAATGCCCCGATGCTGCTCCACCTTCACCTCGCTCCCGCCCGTCACTTCCACTCTGTACGCGCCCGCCGCATATTCCAGCGGAAGGTCAAGCATTTTCCCCGCTTTTTCGATAATGTTCAATCCAGCCTTCCTCCCTCCCGCGGTCTTCCACATACCCGCGCGTCGGTTTTCATATCAATTAATACTCTTTTTCGGGGAGTGTTATTATGCCGAAGGAAAAATTTTACGGTCTTCTGAAAACGCTCGGAGTATCGGCCGCCGCCGTCCTGCTGGTCGTCTTTCCGCGGGAGTGCTCCGCGGCCGCATGCGACGCGCTCTCGCTCTGTCTCACGCGGCTGACCCCCTCGATGTTTCCCTTTTTCGTATTGTCTCCCATGCTGAGACTTCCCGAGCGTCCCTTTCGTTTTCTTGCGGAAAAGGTCTTCCGCGTAAACGGCGGCTGCGTCCCGGCATATCTTATCGGCCTGTTCGGCGGATACCGCGTGGGCGCCGCGGCCGTCTGCGGGCTTTATTCGGACGGCGCGTGCTCAAAGGACGAAGCCGAACGGCTCCTCACCTTCTGCTGCTGCGCCTCCCCCTCTTTTGTTTTCGGATTTCTGTCGGCGGCGGTGCTGCGCAGCGTCAGATACTCCGTCCTGCTGTATGCCGCGCATCTGTTTGCTTCCGCTTCGGCCGGGTTCGTATTCGGCCTCGGGCACGCCCCGTCCGCCGGGACGTCCCGCACGCCGCCGCCGGACCGCGGCTTTGCCGCCTGCGTAAAGTCCGCCGTTTCCTCAATGGCCTCTGTATGCGCTTACGTCGTTTTCACTTCGGTGTTCGTCCGGCTGCTCCCGTTCCGCTCCTCTCTTTCCGTCGGCCTGCTGGAGCTGAGCTCGGGCCTGTCCCTGCTCGGCGGCGCTTCTCCCGTCTCTCTGTGCACGGCGGCCTTTCTTATGGGCTGGGGAGGACTTTCAGTTCACTGCCAGGTAAGCTCGTTCGCGTCCCGGCACGGGCTGTCTTTGAGGCGCTATTACGCCGCCCGGGCGCTGAGCGGACTTCTCGGAGCCGCCGTGATGTTCGTGATATGCAAAATAATGTGGAAATAAGTCGCGATATGCGCTATAATGACCTTGAAGCGGCCCTTATACGTTTTGACTGCACGAGCGCCTCACCGCAAAGCGGTCATTGCGCGGCCCGATCGGCGCGGCCGATATACGCCCGCCCGCGGCGTCAAAAGACATATGATACGGAGATATTTGCTGTGCTTTTCAGAAAAGAGATTGAGCCCTCATGCTCTTATTGCGCAAATTCCTCGGTCATCGACGAGGACACTATGATATGCGTCCGCAAGGGCATCACCTCCCCCTGGCAGAGATGTGAAAGATTTCAGTACGATCCCCTGAAGCGCGTCCCCGATCCCCCCAGGGAGCCCGCGGATATACCCGTCGATACGGAAAATTTCGATGAGTTTTAAACATATCTTGAATTTTTCCGCCTGCGGTGCTACACTGTTCTAAATATACCGCGCCGTGCCGCGGACATACTGTTTTCAGCGAAGTGGAGTTGATTTACCCAAATGGATGACATACCCCGAAGTATCCTGATCCCGGTTTTCATCGTTTTAGGCGGCTGTTTTGCCGGCTCGGAGACCGCGATATCCTACTGCAACAAAATGCGCATGAAAAAGCGCGCCGACGAAGGTGACGCCGGTGCACGCCGCGTTGTCAGTATACTCGACAGGTTTGACAAGGCGCTGTCCACCATTCTGACATGCACCAATCTGTGCTATGTCTTCGCCTCATCCTTTGCCGCCGTGCTTGCCGTCCGTCATTTCGGCAGTGTGGGAGCGCTTGTCTCCACGGCAATAATGACCGTCTTGATTTTTTTCTTTGCGGAAACCATACCAAAGAACATAGCGCGCGCCAACAGCGACGCTTACGCCTCCGTCTGCGCCGTTCCGCTGTCGGTGCTCATGGCGGTGCTCACGCCCGTGACCTTCGTCTTTTCCCTTTTCGGCAGCATTGCGAAGAGGCTCCTGCCTCAGGTCGAAGAGCAGCCGAGCCTGACCGAGGACGAGTTTTCCACCATAATAGACAACATTGAGGACGAGGGCCTCATCAAGCACGACGAGAGCGAGCTGATAAAGTCCGCCATCGAATTTTCCGATACCCGCGCCTGCGAGATCATGACGCCGGTAAACGAAATGCTTGCCGTATCCATAAACGAGACCCCCGAAAAGCTGCGCGAGACAGTGCTCAACGAAAAGTATTCCCGTCTCCCCGTATACGCCGGGACCCGCGACCGCATAGTGGGCGTTCTGCAGGCTCACGAGGTGCTTTCAAGCATTCTCGAGGGAAAAACTCCCGAGATCGGCTCGNNGGCTCGGTAATGATGCTGCCGTATTTCATCGATCCGCAGAGCACTCTGCTGGAGATCTTCGAGGGGCTCGGGAAGCGGCGCACCCATATCGCCGTCGTTACCGACGAGAGCGGAAACGCTCTCGGCATAGTGACGATGGAGGATATCCTGGAGGAGCTCGTGGGCGAGATATACGACGAGGATGACGACGCCTCTTTAAACGGAGGTGAAGCGCAATGACGTGGCTCATCGCACCCTTGATGCTCCTGCTCGTCGTATTTTCGGCGTTCTTCTCAAGCTCCGAGATAGCCTATGCCTCCGCAAACAGACTGAGGCTGCACAAGGCCGCCGAGGACGGGAACCGCGCCGCCCGCAGCGCGGCGTTCATATCCGATAATTTCCCGCGCTTTCTGTCGACGGTGCTCGTAGGCAACGACCTTGTGAATATCGCGTTTTCTTCCTGCATGACCGTTTTCCTCGCCGAGATCTACGGCGCCTCCGGCGAAGCGGCCGCGCCCTTCGCGGCGACCGCCGTTCTGCTTCTGTTCGGCGAGATAATCCCCAAGATAGCCGGAAAGAGCCGCGCCGAAAAAGCCGTATATATTTACGCGCGCCCCCTGCGCTTTTTCATGCTGATCTTCAGCCCGATAGTATTTCTCGTTTCAAAGGCGGTGGAAAAGCTCTCCCCCGTCTGGACGCCGAAGGATCCCGAGCCCGAGGTCACGGACGACGAGCTCGTTACGATCCTGGAGACCATCGAGGAAGAGGGCGTTTTCACCGAGCAGGAAAGCGAGCTGATAAAGTCGGCCATCGAGTTTTCCGACGTTACGGCGGCCGACGTCTATATCCCGCGCGTCGACGTCTGCTCGGCCGACGTGGACGACGACGTTTCCGACCTTCTCGCGAACGCGGAGCTCATGAGCTATTCGCGCGTTCCCGTATACCGCGGGACCATAGACAACATCATCGGCATACTTCCCACCAAAAAACTGATAAAGGCCGCTATCTCTCAGCCGACCGGGACCGTAAGCATAGAACAGCTCCTCATGCCGCCGCTGTTCGTCCACATGACCAGACACATCTCTTCGATCCTGACGGAGCTGAGGAAAAAGCATATGCAGATGGCCGTCGTCGCCGACGAATTCGGCGGGACGCTCGGTATCCTTACTCTTGAGGATATCCTCGAAGAGATAGTCGGCGATATATTCGACGAAAGCGACGAGGTCGAGCCGGACGTGGTCGAGGAGGCGGACAACGTGTATACCGTCGACGGCGCCACGACCATCGACGATTTCTTTGAGTATATAGACTACCGCCCCGAAAATTTCACCAGCGAATATACCACCGTGGGCGGCTGGGCGATAGAGATGCTCGACCGTTTCCCGGAGCCCGGAGACAGCTTCACGTGGGACCGCTTCGAGGTCACGGTTTCGGCTGCCGACGCCATGCGCGTCGAAGAGCTGAAAATCAGGCTTCTTCCCCCGTCCGAGGAAGAGTAAATACGCTGTCCCGATCCGGTCAAAAGACCGTGACGGGACAGCGCCTTTCTTTTACCGAAGGACCGTATCGGCGAGTTCTTTCAGCCGTGAAACAAGCGAAGCGTACCGTTTCTCGTTTCTGACCGAATTGAACCATTCCCAGCCTTCGGGTATCGTGTACGTATTGTATGCGATCTGCAGATAAGCCGCCGTCTCTTCGCGGCTTACGGTCCTTGTCCCCGTATCGAGCACGGGACTGTTGAATTTCAGCTCCGTGCCCTCCGGGAGCTCGCAAAGCTTTGAGAAGAGCTCTACGCTTTTCTCCATAGCGGCATACCCTTCCTCGGTTTCTCCCGCGCCGAAGCATCCGGCGGCAAGGCGCCTGAAAGCGAATTCCCTTTCAAAGACCCATGCGTCGATCTCGATATTCGGATCGCGCATGGCGTCCATGATTTTCAAAATCACCTTCTGACCCTCTGCCCGCGACCCGGCGTTTTTATAGGTTTTCTCGTCAAGCTTGCAAAAGTCGCTGTTGAAAGCCCCTATCATTGTGAGATACAAATGTTTTTGGATCGCGCGGTTATAATTGTCGACCTCGAAACGGTAATAATATCTTTCTCTTTCCGCTTCGGAAGAAGTAAAAGTACTGAGATTGTCAAGCAGAGAAAACCATTCTTTAACTTTATCGTCCTCCTCCGCAGCTATCATATATACGATCGCGCGGTAACGGTATTTATCCGCGTCCGTGGTATGCTCAATAACGAAGCGGCAGAGAGAACGCATTTCGTCAAGCCTGGTCTTTGCTATTTCCGCTCCCTGTCCATGATACGCTTCAAGCAGGCAAAATCTGAACCATGCGCACTGCGGCGATTCGGAAATATATTTTTTTGCGAGCCTGATGAGCCCGTCCAAGTCGCCGGAGAGGCTGCCGGCCTCCGCATCGAATTGTCTTATCTTCGCTTCTTCGCTTTCTCCGTCCAGTCCGAAAAGCCTGTCGAGCGAAACTCCGAACAAAGCCGCGATGGCCGGCAAAAGCTCAATATCCGGATATGACAGACCGTTTTCCCACCGACTGACCGACTGGAACGTTACGCCCAAATATGACGCGACTTCCTCCTGGGTCATGTTTTTTTCCCTTCGAAGCCGTTTCAAAACATTTGACAGATTTAAAATCACTAATACTCTCCTTTATATGTTTTTCGGACACGTGTCTTGCAGATAAATAATACATGAGCCGGCGCACCGGCGCAATAAACCGTGCAATGAGGTTTTTCAAGCAATAATTGAATTATTCCCGCTCTTGATATTTGCCGCCGTACGTGCTATAAAATGACTGTTGAGTATTATCTGCTTATCGAGCCGCGCCGCGATATCCTCTCAAATGCCGCGGCTTTGCTTTTTTTGAGGGCTCGTAATGACGGACTTTATGTATTTCAAAACAGACGAAGAATCCAACAAATTCAATCTGAGAACGCTGTTGCTCATTACGGTGATCTTCGTTTTCATATGGGTGATGAATCTGCTCGGCATTTTCATAAACGATACTCAGCTGTTCTGGAAAACCGGGCTGTCCATCGCTCCGATCATCCTTGCCGCATGCCTGTATTTTGCCATAGCCGGGTACGGCCGGCCGGAAGGAAAGTACGTCATACTGATAGCTCTTATTCTGGCTATCAACACGACATACGTTTTTCTTACGTACCATATCATTCTGGTGCTTCTTTTCCCTCTGATCTCCGCGGCCCTGTACCGCAGCAGGAAGATACTTCTGATCACCTACGGCATAAACGTCGCCGCGGTGTTCGTTTCCACTCCCCTGTCCTATAATCTCGGGCTCTGCGACGCGAACGCGGTGCTGACCACGACCTCCACCGTCGCGGATTTTATCGAAAGGTTCCCTACGCTCGAGCCTATCGTTGAAACTCCCGTGCTCAATCTCGAGCTGTTTTATGCCATTCCGCGCTGTCTTATCATGATAGGCGCCATTCCTCTTTTAACGCATATCACGGTCGTTATAGACAGGCAGACGAAGAAAATACTTGAGACGCAGGAAGCCAATCTCACGCTCAGCCGCGAACAGCATGCCGTTCAGCAGAAGATCATTTTTTCGCTTTCCTCCATCATCGAGAGCCGCGATCAGGTGACCGGAGCGCATATCCACAACACGTCGGAATACGTTTCCTTCCTGACGGATAAGCTGTGCGGGATGGGCGTCTTCAAGGATACTCTGACGCCCGAATACGCGGATCTGACCGTTCGTGCCGCGCCCCTGCACGACGTGGGCAAGATCAAGGTCAGCGACGCGATCCTTCGCAAGCCGGGACCGCTCACTCCCGAGGAGTATGACGAAATAAAGCTCCATACGGTCTACGGCAAGGATATCATGGCGGATATCATAGGAGATATCCGGGACAGCGAATACCTCGGGATCGCCGTCGAAATAGCCTACAGTCACCATGAGCGGTACGACGGCAAGGGTTATCCTTTGGGGCTGAAAGGTGAAAAGATCCCGCTTTGCGCGCGGATCATGGCGGTCGCCGACGTGCTCGA
>DBWE01000021.1:13803-13957 GCA_002308315.1 Clostridiales bacterium UBA1246
TGGCGGCTCTGCTGGAAAACTGGAACGAATTCACGGAGCTGTACAACAGCAAAAAAACAGACGCGGACGAGAGCTCCCTCGGTACCGCGTGACTGTCCGTTATTCTTTGAGGCGGCAAGACAGATCGGCAGGCGGCAAATAAAAGCCGCCTGCC
>DBWE01000079.1:0-501 GCA_002308315.1 Clostridiales bacterium UBA1246
CTTTTCCGGGTAGTTGAGGAAGACGGCGAGGAGCTTCTTGAGACCATCGACGACGACAATGAGGCGGAGCTCGTATATGAAAAATTCATGGAGCAGCTCTTTGCCGAGGATAACGACGAGGACTGAAAAAACAGGTTATTTGCGGAAAACGGGCCGATAATTGGAAACGCATTTTATTGAAATCGGCGCATTTTCGTGATATACTATGCTCACAGAGAGAAAAAGCGGGATAATCACCGATGATATTCCTGCTGTGTTTGTGATAAGTCTATTTAAACCCACATCACTTTAACGGGATGCTGCCTTCGCATACGGATCGCAGGCCTCCTCCCGCCGCGGCCAGAGCAGGCTCCGATCTGCTCCGCCTCCCGGGAGACGTTGGAAGCACTGAAGTATACGGGAAGCGACCCACCTGCATAAACGTGCAGGTTATAAACGGGCTTACACGGCACGGCCGGCGGTCCTTTTCCGTCGGTCCCCGGATGCGGGATCAGCCGATCT
>DBWE01000079.1:573-8950 GCA_002308315.1 Clostridiales bacterium UBA1246
TCGCGTGCGCGCCGCCGAATAATAATGATTGAATTTTCAGGCAAAATATGCTATTATCAGCAATAATGCGGTCCGCGCTCTGCGGCCGTAACGACTTTTTTCGCCCTGTGTTCAAGGAGGTTAAGCTATGCTGAGGTGGCGCAGGATCCCGGAGCTCGCAAAACGTGCATCCGACAGCAAGCTGGTAAATAAAGGCTTTCCCGCCGTCGGGCGGATACTCGGCGCGGCGGTAAAGGTCATCATCACCGCGGTGCTCATCGGCGTGTGCACCGGCGCTCTCTTCGCGCTGATATTTGCCGCTTTTGTCAAAAACTCTCTTAAAGACGAATTGAAGGTTTCCCTTTCGGAATTCAGTCTCAATCAGACGAGCACTCTGTACTGCTGGGACAGCAGCATAGGCGACTATGTCGTTCTTGACGAGCTCAGCGGACGCGAGGGAAAAAGCACCTGGATCAATTATGAGGATATCCCGAAGGCCATGGAGCATGCGGCCGTCGCGATAGAAGACAAGCGGTTTTACGAGCATTACGGCGTGGACTGGTACCGTACTACCGCGGCCTTCGGCAGCATGTTTCTTCATATGGACAGCTCCTTCGGCGGATCGACCATAACNNCAGCAGCTGCTCAAAAACGTCCTTCATTTCGACGAGGTGACCGTCAAGCGAAAGGTTTTGGAGATATTCCGCGCTTTGGAGCTTGAAAAGTCATATACGAAGGAAGAGATAATGGAGTGGTATCTCAACTTCATATGGCTCGGCCACGGCTGCCGCGGCGTTCAGGCCGCCTCAAAGGAGTATTTCGGTAAGGACGCCAGTGAGCTGAGCGTGGCCGAATGCGCCTGCCTTATCGGCATAACGAACAATCCCAGTATGTACGACCCGCAGTATCATCCCGAGGCAAACCGCAAGCGCACCGCGACCATACTGTACGAAATGCTCGATCAGGGCTATCTGACCCAAAGCGAATATGACGAGGCCGCCGCCGAAGAGCTTGTTTTCACCTTCGGCACCGCGGGTTCCGAGGGTGAAGACAGCATCGCTTCCGATCCTACGGAATGGTTTACCGACGCTGTAATCGAAGACGTCATTGCCGATCTCATGGAGCTGAAGGATATTGATTACAAAACCGCCGAGACGCTTCTGCTCAACGCCGGATATAAGATCTATACCACCATGGACCGCACCGTCCAGGATATAATCGACGACGTGTATTCCACGACCGACAATATTCCCTCCGGCTACGTCCGCAGCGCAACGCAGGACCTGCAGTCGTCCATCGTCGTAATGGATCCCTATACCGGGGATATACGCGGGCTGTCCGGAGGCATAGGCCGCAAAGAGGGATCGAGACTTCTCAACCTCGCCACTCAGTCGCAGCGCAGCCCGGGCTCTACGATCAAGCCCATTGCGAGCTATTCCATCTGCCTTGACAGAGGCCTCGTCATGCCGTATACGGTATTTGACGACAGCGATTTCACAAAGCTCGGCGGCATAAACTGGCTGCCCAACAACGACGATTTCTCCAACTCCGGCAGCGTAACGCTCCGCTCGGCCCTTCAGCATTCGATCAACACCATAGCCGCGCAGCTCGTTGACATGATCACTCCCCGTGCTTCCTTCAATCAGCTTGTCAACCGCCTCGGCTTCACTTCTCTCGTTGATGACAGCGCCGGCGGCTATTCCGACGTCGGCTACGCGGCAATGAGCCTCGGTCAGCTTACCAACGGCGTAACGGTGCGGGAGATGTGCCAGGCTTATACCCCCTTCTGCAACGAGGGCATCTTCACTTCCGCCCGCACCTATTCGCGCATAGAGGACGCCTCCGGCGCGCTCGTCTACGAAAACGTGCCCGAGACTAACGTGGCTCTCAGCAAGCGTACCGCGTACTACATGACCGAAATGCTCAACAACGCCGTCAATCACGGTACCGGCTGGCTTGCCAAGTTCGACAACATGGCCGTTGCGGGAAAGACCGGCGGATCGAGCGGATGGAAGGACCGCTGGTTCATCGGCTATACTCCCTACCTTCTCGGCGCCGTATGGACAGGCTATAAAATGCCCGAGACCATGGGCTCATCCAACCCGGCAACAGGCATGTGGAAGCAGGTCATGCAGAGGGTGCACGCAGCCCTCGGATACAGCGACGCTTCCTTTAAAACACCGGACGACATGGTAAGGGTAACGGTTTGCTGCGATACCGGGCTGCTGGCCACCGAAGCCTGTGAGCATGACATACGCGGCGATCGTACCATGACGTTGTATATGGAGCCCAACGAGCTTCCCTCCACGGTCTGTCAGGCGCATGTGTTTGTCGATATCTGCTCGGATACCTATCATCTTTTCAATGAAGAAATGTGTCCCGAGGAATGCCGCCGAACGGTCAGCGTGCTCGACACCTCGAAGTACGAGGGCAGGATCACTCTTCCCCCCTGGTTCCCCGACGGGCATTACCCCCGCAAATCCTCCTGGGACAACTACTACAACGCGTTTGCGGCTTATTGGGAAAAGCAGAGGGACAAATACTCCAGCGCCTCCGCCTATCAGACCGATTACGACCGTGCTCTGTCCACGCTGCGCGCAAGCTACGACGCTTCCGATCCTTCTCCCCTCGGCGCAGTTCCCTACGTACTGTCCGAATTGACGCCCTGTACTCTGCACGACACCGACCCCATTTCCGGCTGGCACATCGCTCCCGTCGGCAATTTCCTGATAGACCCCTCCACAGGCTTCTATTACGACCGGGAAAACGATATCCTCATAGAACCCGTAACGGGCTGGACAGTCGACTGGCGCACGGGATATCTGATCAACCCTGAAACCGGCGAATACACCAATATGTCCGGGCGCGTCGTGACCGTGCATCCGGAAAGGTACACCGAGGATAAATACTCCCGTCCCAACGGTTACGAACCCGCGACGATCCCCGATACCGAAACGGCCCCCGACGAGAACTCCGAAACCGACACGGATACGGATACGCCCTCCGGCGGCGGGATCGGAGAGGACGAAGACAAACCGGATACCGAAACCGGCAGCGAAGGAGAAACGGAGGAGCCCGTACCTTCCGAAGCGCCCGAGGAGACTCCGCCGCCCTCTTCGAGCAGCGATTTGTTCTGGCGCGGGAATTGAGCGGACATTCAGGACGGTCGTTTTAATTTCCGGCGAACGAAACAGACAGATATTGCTTGCGTAAGCTTTACGAAAAAGCATGGCCGTTTTTACCGGCCATGCTTTTCTTTGTCGGAAATCATATTTGTATACGTACCGCCTTGCTGTCCTTACGGCATATCGGTAATGCTCCGTATGACCCAGCCTGCGAGCTGCATGCCGGCGGCCGGCGGCACCCAGCTTACGCTGCCGGGTATACTGCGCCGCCCCTGAGGAGGTTCCTCATCGGTTTCGAGAGTATCCGAAGGGAGCTCCGGACTCCACAGAACTGTCTGTTTTTCCACGCCGCGTTTTTTCAGTTCCCTGCGCATCACTCTCGCCAGCGGATCGGCATAGGTTTCGGAAATGTCCGATATGCGAAAAAGCGAGGGATCGAGCTTGTTGCCCGTTCCCATACACGAAATTATCGGTATCCCCTTTTCCCGAGCGGACTGTATAAGATCGAGCTTGCAGGCCACGAGATCGATGGCGTCGATTATAAAGTCGTAATCGGCGAAAAAATCCTCACGCGTCTCGGCCGTATATCTTGCGCAAATCGGTACTGCCTCTATTTCCGGATTTATATCCCTCGCTCTTTCCGCGGCAAGCTCCGCCTTATAACGGCCTGCGGTAGAACTCAGAGCGAGTATCTGACGGTTGATATTGGTAAGGCTGACGGTATCGAAATCCACCAGCGTCAATCTGCCCACGCCCCCTCGGGCAAGCGCCTCCGCCGCCCAGCTGCCCACGCCGCCGAGGCCGAACACCGCCGCATGCGCCCGTTTCAGTCTGAGCATCGCCTCGTCGCCCATGAGCATGCGCTGTCTTGCAAATCTGTCTTCCACCTCAGTCACCGCCGCTTTCCCCGCCGCTCTCCTGCGGATCCGAAGACTCATAAGAACTCAGCTCATTGTAGCAAAACGCCATTGTCACCGCTATTTTCGGTCTCATGAAAAGGTCGGCAATACCGTTGGTGATCAGTGAAGCCAGAAGCGCCGTGATATACGGTGTGATCAGCGTGAGGTCCAGCGTGAATATGAGCTTTTTGGAGCCTGAGGTTATTTTTGCGCTTTCCTTGAGACAGCGTATCGGGCCGTACTGAGGATTGTCCGCGCATATGAAGTAGACCATTCTCCAGCGGTAAAAGAGCCATACTCCGGGTACTATCAGGCAGCAAAGCCCGAGATAAATGCCGAGCGACCTTATTATCTCGATAACGGCGATTTTAAGGAAGGACGCGGAGAAGCCGTCCGTGACTCGGTATCCGGAAGCGTCCCTCATCCGCGACGCCTCCAGCGCGATCCTGATCCAGCCCGTCTCGAGAGTGCGGCACATTATGCTCAGCACGATGATGAAGACAAGCGAGATCATAAGATTGTTGCTTATCGGCGGCAGCTCCGGATTGCCGTGCTGCAGATATTCCACGCTGTTCTGATACCAGCGCAGAAACGGCACGGAAAGCCCCGTAGTAAGCAGCCTCATCACGGCGACCGCCGCCGCGAAGAGCATGAATTTGCCGAAAAGATACCCGTTGGAGGAGGATATCACCTGAAACGCGCCGCTGTGCCAGCGCAGGATTCGCTCGTTATTTTGCATTGTATTTATTCATGGCGCTGTCCACGCCGTTCCTTATTATTTCTTCAGCGGCGTCGGCGGCGACCTCCGCCGCCTTGTATATCCGCTCGTATTCTTCGTCTGTCAGCCGGCCGATCACCCAGTCTATCCGGTCGTCCTCCGGGCCCTCGGGCGCGCCGACGCCTATTTTGACTCTCGGAAAATCCGTAGTGCCGAGAGCCGAGATAATACTTTTTATGCCGTTGTGTCCCCCGTCGCTTCCCCCGCGCTTTACCCGCAGACGGCCCGCCGGCAGCGCCGTATCGTCCTGTATCACTATGCATCTCTGGGGCGGGATCTTATAGAAATGCGCCGCCGGGCCGACGGCCTCTCCCGAAAGATTCATATAGGTCTGCGGGCGCATGAAGAATACCTTTTCGCCGCCGAGCTCTCCTATGCAGGTAAATGCCTTGAATTTCAGCCGGGAGGTCTTTATGCGGTACCTGTTGTCAAGCACGTCGCTGACCATCCATCCCGCGTTATGGCGCGTTTTTTCATACTGTGAGCCGGGATTGCCCAAAAAGCAGACGAGCCACGACGGCGCGGAGGTTTTTTTCATAGAAAACAAATGAATACACCTTCCCGGGAAATATTAACATATGCGGCTTATCTTTGCAATGCCGTAATATACGAACTGCCGCCGGAGCGTGTAGGTGTTACAATGATGTGTGACAATTAGTGAAAAAACAGTGGCGAATAGGAGAGGCCTGTATTAAGGTTGAGTTGTCGAGACAAAACCGAAAGGCAGGTGCCACCCTATTCGCCATGNNCCATGAATAAGATAACACAGACAGCCAAGTATCGGCAAGCCCTGATCAACTACGCGAAGAAGAACGGCGTCACAAAAGCAGCGATGCACTACAGAACTTACCGTCAGTACATCTACCGCTGGATGAAGCGGTATGATGGAACGCTGGCGTCCCTGGAGGACAGATCCCATCGACCACACAGCCATCCGAACCAGCATAGGCCAGAGGAGATCAAGCTCATTGATGATCTGCGGCGGCGAAATCCCACCGCCGGTCTTGTGGTGTTCTGGGTCAAGCTGAAACAACGGGGCTATTGCAGATCCATCTCCGGTTTGTATCGGTTTCTAAGGAAAAGAAACCAGATGGCAGTCAAATTGCCAAATCCGAAATACGTTCCCAAGCCATATGAGCAAATGGCCTATCCCGGTCAGCGAGTTCAAATCGACGTGAAGTTCGTTCCCGCCTCATGCCTGATGGGCGAGGCAGCCTTTGACGGTGGCTATTACCAGTTTACCTTTATTGACGAGTATAGCCGTTTTCGCTACCTGGAAGCCTTCAAAGACCACAGCTCCTATTCCGCTGCCCAGTTCATCCGCCATTGCGTGAAAAAGTTCCCCTTCATTATCGAATGCGTCCAGACAGATAACGGCTCAGAGTTCACCAACCGGATGAACAATTCAAAGACGATTCGTCTGACACACTTTCAAAAAGCACTTGCTGAACTTGGTATTCAGCATAAGCTCATTCGGGTATTCACACCGCGCCATAACGGCAAGGTCGAGCGAAGCCACCGCAAGGATAACGAATACTTCTACGCGTCTCACAGCTTCTATTCTTTCGAGGATTACAAAAAGCAGCTAGCCGTCTGGCAGCGAAAATACAACGATTTCCCCATGCGACCCCTCAACTGGCGCTCACCCAAACAGGTTCTCACTTCTTTCGGAGCTGGCTGACTCGTGCCGCAGAATCCAGGAAAGAACTCGTCGCCTACGGCTCTCCTTCTTTCCTGGATTCTGTAACACATCATTGACAAACCCACAGTAATATACGAACTGCCGCCGGAGCGCAGCCCCGGCGGCAGTCTGATCGGGCCGTTGTCCGGACCCTTATTCTCCGAAAAAGGCCTCGTGGACGGCGCGCATGGCAACGTCCGCCTGAGCCGAATCGATAAGCACAGAGATCTTTATCTCACTGGTTGAGATCATGTGGATGTTGACATGAGCGTTGTAAAGCGCCTCGAACATCTGCACCGCGACGCCCGGGCTGTTTATCATGCCCGCGCCGACGACGGATATTTTGGCGACCTTGTCGCTGACCGTTATATGGTCGAAGCCTATCGTGTCCTTGGCTGCCTCGAGAGCGGTTACCGCTCTGTCCATATCGCTCTTTGAAACGGTAAAGCTGATATCCTTCGTGTCTCCCCTGCCTATCGACTGCAGAATGATGTCCACGTTTATTTTTTCCTTTGCCAGAACGCGGAACACTTTGAATGCCACGCCCGGGACGTCATTCAGACCCACAAGAGCTATACGTGCAATTTTTTCATCCTTGGCTACGCCGCTGACCTTGGTTTCTTCCATTTTTTTAACGACCTCCCGTACTATAGTACCGCTTTTTCTTACGTAGCTGGAAAGAACTTCCATGTTTACGTTATAGCGTTTTGCCATTTCAACGGATCTGTTATGCAGCACCTGCGCTCCCATGGAGGCAAGCTCGAGCATTTCATCGTATGTTATCTCGTCAAGCTTCCTGGCCTGCGGAACGATGCGCGGATCGGCGGTATACACGCCCTCCACGTCGGTATATATCTGGCACAGATCGGCGTGCAGCCTTGCGGCTATCGCGACGGCCGTGGTGTCGCTGCCCCCGCGGCCCAGGGTGGTGATCTCGTCGTTTTTGTTGACGCCCTGGAAGCCCGCCACTATTACCACCTTGCCCGCGTCAAGCTCGTCCCTGATGCGGGCGGTGTCCATGGTCTTTATCCTGGCGTTGCCGAAATCGGAGCTCGTCCTCATTCCGACCTGCCAGCCGGTCAGGGACACGGCAGGTACGTCCATTGTCTCCAGCGCCATCGCGCACAGCGCTATCGAGATCTGCTCTCCCGTGGTAAGGAGCATATCCAGCTCGCGTTTGGAGGCGTTGGGGTTTATCTCCGCGGCCTTGTCGAGAAGGTCGTCGGTCGTATCGCCCTGAGCCGACAGGACGACGACCACATCGTTGCCCGCGCGCTTCGTATCTGCGATAATGCCCGCCACACGCATCATCTTCTGGGCGTCGGCGACGGATGAGCCGCCGAATTTCTGCACGATAAGCATTTTTTTCTTTCCTTTCGAGTTAGTCCAGTATACGGTATTTGATATCCCAATCGCCGGTATCCGCAGCTGTGCAGGGCTCGAGAAGCTCCCAGCGCGCTCCCGTTCTGACATACCAGCGGGAAACGAGCCCGGCTCCGTCGGACGCCCGGCAGGAACTGTCCGCATCCCAGCCTATGCCGCGCCGCTTTTCCCTGTGAAGCACCGCTTCGATCATATCGCCCACCACTGCGCTGGCGGTAGGTATGCTTCCCGCGCCGCGGCCGTAGAACATGCACTCCCCTACGGCGTTTCCGCGCACGATTATCGCGTTGAAGGAATCCGACACTCCGTTGAGCATACACGACGGCATGACCACATGCGGCTCCACGAAAATGTATTCGCCTCCGTCCGTCCGGCCGGTGCGCGCGATAAGCTTTATCCTCGCGCCGAAGCCCGCGCAGATCTTTATATCCTCCGCGTCCACGTTTCTGATGCCCACGGTCCTTACCTGCTCGGGGATGAATTCCTTCCCGAATGCGAGATCTGCAAGTATGCATATCTTGCGGCAGGCGTC
>DBWE01000192.1:0-128 GCA_002308315.1 Clostridiales bacterium UBA1246
ACCGGAGACGGGGAAGAGCCTCCCGAGGGACAGTCGGAGAGCCCGGACGGAGACGGAGAAGAACCTCCCGAGGGGCAGTCAGAGAGCCCGGACGGAGACGGAGAAGAGCCTCCCGGCGAGACGCCGGA
>DBWE01000192.1:189-16145 GCA_002308315.1 Clostridiales bacterium UBA1246
GACGGAGACGGAGAAGAACCTCCCGAGGGGCAGTCAGAGGGTCCGGGCGGAGACGGAGAAGAGCCTCCCGAAGGGCAGTCGGAGGGTCCGGGCGGAGATGAAGAAGAGCCTCCCGAAGGACAGTCAGAGGGTCCGGGCGGAGATGAAGAAGAGCCTCCCGAAGGGCAGTCAGAGGGTCCGGGCGGAGACGCGGAAGAAACGATCGGAGGATCGCCCGGCGGCGATACGGGCAGCGGTGAAGAAACTCCCGCGGGGCAGTCAGAGAGCCCGACGGACACCGTGACGGAGCCCGCAGAGAGCATAACGGGAAGCGATACTCCGCAGGGATAAAAAGAGAGACCGCCCGTCCGAAGGCAGACGGACGGGCGGGAAAAAGAAATAACGGCTTTCGGCCGAAGGCAGACGGCGGAAAGCGGAAAACGAAGAAGAACGGCGTCCTCTGCTTTGTGAGGAGCGGAGGGCGTTTCAAAGGGTATAAGGGGAAACGCTTGTATCCTTTGAAACGCGGCAGATCGGCCGCCGTCAAGGCGCAGCGTCCGGGAAGGACGATTTTACGGGAGGACAGGGATCGTGGAAAGATCGAAAACTCTGAGACGCCGTTTCATCACGGCGATAATCGCGCTCGTCGCGGTGCTCGCGGTCGCGGTCGCCACAACGATGGCGTGGTATATATTCACCGTAAACGCTCATACCACCAAGCTGCACATGGCCGCCGGCACCAGCGTATCGCTGCAGATAGGCAACAGCGCGGACGGCGAATTCAGCTCGTCGGTCAGCCTGGAGAAATTCGAGGGTTCCCTTAATCCGGTCTCCACCGACAGCATACGCGGAGGCTTCCAGAAGGTGGTCGGCTTTACCAACTATACGGAAAACAATTCCCTTCTGGCAAACCTGTTCAGCAAAAGCCTCGAAATGGATAAGGATTACTACAAGACCTCCCTGTATTTCCGCACCGGAGCGGAAACGATGAACGTATATCTCTCCGACGTGGGCTTCAAGGACAGCGATGAGAACAATCCGATATCCTCCGCCATACGCATCGGCTTCGTCGTGCCCGAGCAGGACAGGGAATTCATTTTCGCCATAAGCGACAAGAAAAACCCGCAGAAGGATTACAATACCTTCAACGGCTACGAGGGCTGCGTGCTCGATTCGAGCAGGACCGACGGGACCACGGTGGAGTTTACGCCGCTGACGTCGGACAATTACTGCCTGTACGATCACATGACCGGAGCGGTGGAGCTCAAGCCCGATTCCCGGGTCCTCTGCACGCTGCACGGCAAGAACGGCGGACACGGCGATCCGGTCCGGGNNTACAACACTTTCAACGGCTTTGAGGGGCACGTGCTCAACAGTCAGATGACCGACGGCAGCACCGTGCTTTTCACCCCGCTCAACAGCGACAATTACTGCGAATATGACAAAAACACCGGCGTAACAAAGCTCAAGGACAACTCCGTGGCGCTGTGTCAGGTGGCCGGCAACGGCGACGGGACCTTTGGGGATCCGGTCCGGGTGGACGTATACATCTGGCTGGAGGGCTGCGACGAGGACTGCACCAACAACCTCTGCGCCACCACTCTCAAGGAGCTGGCTCTCGGCTTCGCGGGACTGCAGGAATGAATACGTGTACGCGTTATTGACGGGGTACTGATCATCATAATATAATCATTTGTCGGGGTATCGCGGGCTTTTCGCCCCCGACGGGCGGAAACCGTCGGACGGGACATGAATACCGTGACAGGAGAGGAGGAAAGAGTCATGAAAACGGGAAGGCTTAAATTATCGGCGGCCCTGGCGCTGTTCTTCGCGGCGGCGTCGCTGATAACGCTGATAGGCTCGACCTACGCGTGGTTTACTTTCCGCTCCTATACCAACGTGACTCCCATATCCGGCACGGTCAGCAACGGAGACGGCAGTCTCCTCATAGCTAACAGGGAAGACGCGGTTTTTTCGGAATACTGCGAGCTGCTGCTCAGCGACGCTTCCGCGGAGCTGCTTCCCATATCCACCCCGGACCTTGAAAGCTTTTTCACCGTCGTTTCCCAGAACCGCGGCGGCATAGCCACCGGCTACGCCCCGGCGGAGGAGAGGGCGAAGAGCAATACGCTCAACGGCACTCTATACCTCAAGGGCGAGGGCGCGGGCTTCGACGTATACTTCTGGATGCCGAATATGGACTGCGGAACGGACGGCCGGGCTTTGGCCGCCATGAGACTCGGTCTGAAAATAACCGCCGCGGCCGGGACGGAGACCCATATTTTCCGCCTTGACTCCATGGGCGACACCTCGGCCGCCGAAACGCGCCGCACCGTGCCCGAGAGCGATACGGTCGTGGCCGGTATCGGAGACGACGGGAAGCCCGAATATGCCGCCGATCCCGCGGCGGATATTTCCGAAGCGGCCGCGGGCGGCACGGAGGACGACCCCCTGCCCGGCAGCCTGCGCCTGTGCGCGATCGCGGCCGACGAAACGGTCAGGGTGGATTTCTGGCTGTACCTGGAAGGCTGCGACGATAACTGCATAAACAGCGCGCAGGGCCGCGACATAGCCCTTCGGTTCGGCTTTGCCGGCATAGAGAACGATATGTGAGCATGGCCATCCGGCCGATGAGAGGTAAGAAGATGCGAAAGGCAGATGAAAAATTCAATACTGCCCGGCTGAGACGCTCCGCGTTCGCGGCGGCGATGATGTGCATGATACTGCTCAGCGTGCTGACCGCCGCGACCTACGCCTGGTTCACGGCAAACCGCGTCGTGGGCACCTCCCGCGTAACGGGGCGGACCGCCGTGGAAAACGCCGAGCTGCTGATAAGCAGCACGGGCGGCGAGAGCTTCCGCGGCTCCGGGCAGGCCGATATAATACAGGTAAATTCGTCGAACCGCGAGTATCTCATGCCGGTGTCCACGGCGGACCTGGTGCATTTCGTCAGCTCCATGGCCGTGGGCGAGGGCTACGCGTCCTACTTCACGCCGGTCACGAACGAAAGCGGATATTTTCACGGACGGGTCTACATAATGGCAAAGGTCGATGGCGGCGCGGAGAATGCCTCCGTAGCGCTCTATCTTGACGAGAGCGAGCAGGCCGGCGGCGCGATAGTCAGCTCCGACGGAGAGAACGGCCTTATCCTGAATGCCGCGCGTCTCGGCCTCGTTTTCGGCGGCGATCCCGACACGGCCGTGATACTGCGCCTGAGCGAGGATGAAAACGGCGCCGGAGAGCGCGGGATGAACACGATGGTGGACGGCGTGGCCATAGAAGAGGGCTCCGTGCTGGACAGCAGCGGAGACACGGTAAGACCGGTGCCCGATCCCTCCGTGCCCATAGACGCGTATACCGTAAAGGACGAGGACGAGAGCGTTCCGCCCAGGCCGATCTTCACGGCGAAGGCGAACACGATATATCCCGTGGATATTTATTTCTACCTCGAGGGCTGCGACGCGGACTGCACCGAAGCGATAGCCTTTGACGGCAACGAGCTGCATCTCGCCTTTTACGGCGTTTTGAGCTGAAAAGGGGGAGAGAATGGATAAGGAAAAGAAACAGGGCACGCGGCGCATGGCGACGACCTCGCTGCTGCTGCTTCTCATCGCCCTCGCTGCGGTGACCGCTACGACGGTGGCGTGGTTTTCGATATCCAGCCATACCCTCGTGCACAGCCTGAGCATGGACGTGACCACGGGATACGCGCTGCGTTTCGATACGGTGCCTCACGGCGAGTTCACGGAATACTACGAGACCCTTTCCGTGAAGGAAATATTCGATCAGATAAGCGAGCGGTACGGATACGATCCGTATTCGGCCAGGCTCGTCCCCGTCACTACGGACGACGGCCGCGTTTTCACCCTGAGGAACGGCACCGTGAAGGGGCCGGAGGAAGGGGCGTATCTTGATTTCACGCTCCATTTTATGTCAACCAAAGACATGGACGTACACCTTTCGTCTTCTCACAGCTTCCGCGGCAACGACGGCACTTTGATAAGCTCGGAGCTCGCGAAGCTCCCCGAGGCGCTGCGGATAAGCTTCACCTGCGGTGATAAAACGGTCATTTTCGATCCCGGCGCGACTGAAATCGAGCATACAAGTAAAAATATCCTCATTTTTGGCTTGCCACAGGCCGAGGACATGATATATAATGATACGAACAGTTTGTTTGGCATGAAGGCCGAGGTCGATACGCCCGTGGACGTGCGCATATGGATAGAGGGAACGGACGAGGCCTGCAGCGACGATATCAGGGGCGGGGACTATTCCATACGCCTGAGATTCGTCGGTACCGATGAGAACAGCGTTCCGATTGAATAAAAAAAACGAATACGAGGGAATTGTTCATGAAAGTTGTAAAGAAGACTTTGACCATTCTTCTCAGCGTGATCCTCTGGGCGGTCATTCTCGTTGCGGCTTTGTTTACTTTCACCACCATGGCGACGAAGGACTCCACCCGCGTCGCCAGCATCGGAGGCTTTACTCCGCTCACCGTTCAGACCGATTCCATGGCGCCGACGTTCTATTCCGGAGACATGATAATCATCAAGAAGGTGGATCCGGCCTCGCTCAAGGTCGGGGATATCATCACGTTCCATACGATCATTGAGAACCAGTACGTTCTCAATACCCACCGTATCGCGGTGATAGACGAAGAAAACGGTTACCGCAGATACACCACCAAGGGCGACAACAACTCCGTGTCCGACCAGCACATCATCGCCGACGGCGATATCGTGGGCAAATACGCCGGCAAGGTAAGCAAGCTGGGCAAGGTCATGGACTTTTTGAGCAGCTCCGTGGGCTTCCTCGTCGTCATCGTGCTGCCGCTGCTCATTTTCTTCATTTACCAGATCTATCACCTCATTACGGTCAGCATGAAGCTGAAGAGGGCCACCGCGCTCGAAACGGCGGAGGAACAGGCAAAGATCCTTTCGGCGTCCGCTTCGGACGAGGAGACCGAAAGAATGAAAGCGGAGGCCGAGAAGGCCAAGGCCGAGGCCCAGGCGGCGCTGGAAGAGGCAAAGCGCCTGAAGGCCGAGGCGGAGGCGCAGCTTGCCAGGGCCAAGGAAGACGGCAAGGAAGAATAAAGTCCGCGGCCGGAAAAAAAGTGAATAACAAAAAAGATACAAGGACTCAAGGCAGCCTCAATCATCCCATAATCGCTTCCTTGTGGTCGCCTGTATCTTTTTTGATTGCCGCAGGACAGCCGCGCGGGAGCCGGCCGTCCGCGGCAGATACCGAAAAAAACGAAAGCGCCTTTCCGGGCGTTTTACCGAACGAAACGGAGAACCGGAAGAATACCCGTCCCGGGGCGGACGGCCCGGTTCGGAGACCTGAAAGGAAGACGGCATCCAATGAGCGATCTTTTGAAGCTGGCATATGACCTGATAGCCAAGGTGGTATACAACGTGGTATCCTGGCTGCTTGGCTTCGTAAAGGGATTTATACAGGTGTTTATTACCGGATGGGCGGATTATTCCACCATCTTCAAGATGTATTTTCCCTACTTTACTTTCCCGATCAAGATACTCGCCATACTCCTTGCTCTCATACTTATAGCCATACCCGTGCTGTGCATCGTCATCATCATAAGAAGGATCGTCCTGCACGTGCAGCTCAAGGCCGTGGATGAGGACAACACGGTGCTTTATAAGGAGATAGGCAGGCTCAACCGTCAGGTCCTCGACCTCATGGACGAGAAGGCAAAGATACTCAACATGAAGGTCAGCACCGTCAACGGCGGCCCGGTGATAGTAGAGGGCAGCGAAAACACGGTGTCCGACATGTCCTCCGGCTACGGTACGCCCGTGGGTATCCAAAATCTGGGCACCGGGATAATCGACCCGCTTGCCGACCCGACCGCGATGGGCGGCGGCGCCGTCATGGGCGCGGGCGGAGCGATGATGGGCGGAGGAGTCGGCGTAGTCGGCGGCGGCATAGGCGAGGCCAGCATAGGCGAGGACGCCCTCAGCGCGGCGACCGCCGCGGCCGTTTCGGCGGTCACCGCCGCGAAGCAGCAGAGCGAGGAAATGGAGCGGAACACCGTGGACCGTTTCCCCAAGCTCAGCGTGGTGGACGCCAAGTACGCGGACTACGAGAGACCGGAGTTCGACGATACCGTGGACCTGGAGCATTTCACCGAGAATTTCCGCCTCTTCGCCGCAAGTCAGATGAAGCTTTATTATACGCCCGAGATACTCCGCCGCTTCGTGGCGGGCATGGCGTCCAGCAAGCTGCTTATACTCGAGGGTATATCCGGTACCGGTAAGACCTCGCTGCCGTATTCTTTCTCGAGATACCTCAACAACCCCGCGACGATAATATCCGTTCAGCCTTCCTACAGAGACAGAACGGAGCTGATAGGCTACTTCAACGAATTTTCCAAGCGCTTCAACGAGACGGAATTCCTGCGCGCGCTGTACGAGGCGAACTACCGCGAGGATCCCAGCCTGGTGGTGCTGGACGAGATGAACCTGGCGCGTATAGAGTATTACTTCGCTGAAATGCTCTCCGTGCTCGAGCTGCCCGACAAAAACGAATGGCTGCTTGACCTGGTGCCGACGGCATGGCCGGGAGACCCCGTGAAGCTCGTATCCGGCAAGATACGCGTACCCCCGACGATATGGTTCGTGGGCACCGCCAACAACGACGACTCCACCTTTACCATCACCGACAAGGTCTATGACCGTGCCATCCCCATAGAGATCAACGAGAGGGCGGAGGCCTTCGAATGCGAGCTGCAGCCCCGCTGCTGCGTGACCTGCGCGCATCTGGAGGAAATGTTCGCCAAGGCCAAGGAGGATCACCCGATCACGGACTCCACTCTGGCAAAGATGCTCAAGCTGGACAGTTACCTGCAGACCAGGTTCAAGCTGGCGTTCGGCAACCGTATCATGAAGCAGATGTACGACTTCATCCCGGTATACGTCGCCTGCGGCGGCACGGAGATAGACGGCCTGGACTACATAGTCGCCCGCAAGGTGCTCAAAAAGTTCGAGAGCATGAACGTGAGCTTTGTAAGAGACGAGATAAAGGGCCTGCTGCAGTATATGGAAAAAACCTTCGGCAAGTCCAACATGCAGGACAGCCGCTCTTATCTGGAGAGGATACAGAACCTGTACTGATACCGTGTAATTTGCGTTTTGGAGGCGCGACATGGCAAATACGCTCAATGATCTATATCTGAAATACGTAAATAAGGTCGGCGCGACGATAGAAAAGGACCGCTATTTCCAGTACCTTTTTGCCATGACCCAGGCAGGGAACAACGTGCTGCATCAGACGAGCAAGACGCTGCACAAGGTAGTGGACGAGGAGTGGCTTTCCACCATTGAGAACAGCCTTGACTCCATCAATAAGATCATTGCCAATCCCCGCCGCTTCGTCGCCACCAGCGAGCAGGTCGTTCCCGTGGCGCTGGCCAAAAAGATAACCGCCGACAGCGTGAGACATCTCAGCCAGAATACCCAGTTCATCTCCACCAACGAGGACGGCGATATCCACCCCACGAAGATACTCAACGTCACCACCGAGGACAGCTACGACCTGTACGAAAACCGCTTTATTTATCATCTCATACAGAGGCTCGTGACCTTCATAGATAAGCGCACCGACCTCATATTCTGGTCCACCGGGGACGAGACCATGAATACGCTGACCATGGAAAGCGACGTGGACGACGCCTACGAGACCATCGAATACCGCATGGAGATGCGGATCAAAAACCGCCAGAGCTTCGCCGAGAACGACAGCGACAACATGACCGTGTTCATGCGCATCGACCGCGTCCGCCGCATGGTGATGAGCCTGAGGACCAGCTCGTTCTGCTCGCTGCTGGCAGGCTGCGCCAAGGTGCGCAGCCCCATTCAGCGCACCAACCTGCTGATGAAGGACCCGGATTACCGCAACTGCTACAAGCTGTGGCAGTTCCTGGAGAGCTACGACAGCCTGGGCTACACCATCGAGGAGCAGGACCGGTCTCTGGAATTCGACGAGGAGTTCCTCATACAGCTGCAGACGAACCTCATTGCGAACTACGCGGTTTTCAAAAGCATACTCGAGGCGGATAAAAGAGATCTCTCCGAGATCCCGCCCAAGCGCCGCCGCGTGATAAAGCCCAGGTTCATCAAGCGCGTGGAGGAGCAGATAGTCGACGACTATAACATAGAGGACGTCGAGATAAGAAAGGTGATCATAGAAGAGGTCACCCAGGCCCAGCTGGACGCCGAGGCGAAGCTCGCCGAGGAGACCGCCAGGGCCGAAAGAGCGGAGAAGGAACGCGACGAGGCCGACAGCAGAACGACCGAGGCGTATGCGCGCATGCAGACCGCCATCGAGCAGATGACGGCGGCGGAGCGCGCGGCCGAGGACGCCGCAAAGGCCAGGCAGGACGCGGAGGAGACCATGGCAAGGACCGTCCGCGCCAGCCGCGAGAGCATACAGGAGGCCGAAAAGGCGCGTATAGCCGCCGAAAAGGCTTCGCAGGAATATCTCAACGAAAAGAACGATATGGACGCCGAGCGGCGCATGGCTCTGGAGGCGAAGAAACGCGCCGAGGAGGACGCCGCCAGGATGGAGGAAGAGCTCAGCACGGCCGAGAAGCAGATGATCTCCGAACGTGTGGCCCGTGAAAAGGCCCAGGAGGCGGAAAGAAGGGCTCTCGAAGGCCTCAACGAGCTGAGAGCGGCGCTGAAAAAAGCCGAGGAAGAGGCCGCCGGATACAAAAAGCGGGCCGAAGAGAGCGAGGCTGCGAGAGCAAGGGCCGAGCAGGAGGAAAAGCAGGCCAGGGAGACCGCTTCCGACGCGGAGAAGAACGCCGCGAGAGCGGAAGAGCTGCGCGCGGAGGCGGAGCGCAGGGCCAGAGAGAGCGACGAAGCGATGCGTAAGGCCGAGGAGGCTCGCGGCATTGCCGAACAGGTAAGCAGCGCCGCGAAAGAGGCCGCGGAGCAGGCGAAGGAAAAGATGGAAAAGGCCGTGGCTCTGGCAAAGGAAAAGGTGGAAAAGGCCGTGGCTCAGAGCGAAGCCGACAAAACGGCGCTCAGAGAAGCGGAAAGCATAATGAAATCGGCCATGAAGAGCAGGGACGAGGAGATCCTTGCCCGCATCAACGCCGAGGAAAGCAACGCCGACATACTGCGCAGGCTCGAAGAGGAAAAGGCCGCGCGTACCGCCGCGGAGCAGAGGGCGGCGGAAAACACTCTCGGCAGGCTCCTTTCCAATACCTTCGGCCGCGGCAGAGGCGGCAGATGAGGATAAAGGCAGACGATGGTTAAAAAGATCCTGTATTATTTCGTAAACGCCGTTTCCGTTCTGATCATAGCGGCGGCGGTCTTCGCGCTGCTGAGCGTGGTGCTGACCGGCAGGAGCGGAGCGCCGAGCATTTTGGGCCATTCGCTTTTCCGCGTGGTGAGCGGCAGCATGGAGCCGGCCATAAAGGAAAACGATATGATCGTTGTCCGGCAGTGCGGCGCCGGGGAAGTAAAAACAGGGGATATAATATCCTTCTATTCCAGGGATCCGGCGCTCAATTCGGCGGTCAACACCCACCGTGTGACCGCGATAGAGGACGAGGACGGCACGCGGGTATTCACCACAAAGGGAGACGCCAACCCCGTTGAGGATAAATACACCGTCGGAGAAAAAGAGCTGATAGGCGTGGTCGTGTTCCACTCGGCCCTTTTGGGCGGGCTTTCCCGGCTCGTGTCCAACCCGGTGGTATTCGTGCCGCTCATAGCGGTACCGCTGCTGGCAATACTGCTCTCAAACATGATAAGGACCGTCCGCATCGCCCGCACGGCGGCGCGGGAGGAGGAAGAAAAGGCGCTTGAAGAGGCCATAAGGGCGATTAAGGAGAAAAAGAAAGAGGAAGAGGAAGGCTCACGGCAGGACGGCAAAGAGGAATGACGCGGCAGTAAAGCCACGACCGCCGCTGCCGGAGCGCCGGCGCGCGGCGAATGGTCGCAGGGACTATACCGTTTTCGGGGGAGATCATGGCACTTTTCAAAAAACAAAAAAACGAAAAAGTACGGGAAAAGGAACCGGAAGTACAGCAGAGCGCCGAACAGCCGAAAAAACGCGAGGTGAAACGGACCGCTCTGACTTCGGGCCGCATGGCCGGGCTTTATCAGAAGCTGTACCGGTGGATATTTTCCGTGAACATAAGCATGGACGTCTATCAGATCGAGTCCGGAGAGGACAGCCTGGCGGGCAGACAGCTGCCCATAAGGGGCTATTACCGCGATCTGTACGCCGCTCTTTCGGAAAACGTGATAGAGGACCAGAGGGCCGCCTTCAGAGAGCTGTTCGGAGCGGAAAGCCTGAGCGGCGCGATGAGGGACGGCAGGACCTGCCTCGGCGGCGTTTTCTGCGCGGCGGATTTCGGCCGGGAAAGCCCGGAGGAGGAGAACGGGCCGGACTTCGGCGAGACGGCATGGTACGAGTTTCGCGCCGAATGGGACAGGGACGTCAATCTGAACAACATGGTGTTCATCTTTTCCGTGCGCCACGTCAGCAGCGATCTTGACACCGGCGCGGGAAAAAAGGAATCGGGCTCGGACGTCAAGACCGACGGGAACGGCGAGACGGACTGGGATTATACCCGCGCCATGGCCTTCAACGCGAGCAGGAACGGAATCACCTTCGAGTACGACGCGCTGAATGACTGCATGTACGTCCACCGCACGGTCGGAAGCAGCGACGGAGACAGGGTGACGTCCAATTTCCTGAAGAACATAACCTCCAGAGCGGACTACATGGTCTCCCATGAGAGCATTTCAAGCCTCAGGGAAGCCCTGCGCACCGACGCGGGGCGCGGCATACTGGAAAGAGAGATACTCTACCGCAAGGGCGGAGTTTACGGAGCGCCGTTCAATCATTACCGTCTGCGGACGGCTCCGGTCCACGAGGATACCGGCATAAGATGGATAGTCGGCATGCTGGACAATATCGAGGAGGAGTCCGCCGAGCGCAGGCGCAACGGCGAGATCGCTTCCGAGATCAGCAGCATGCTGGACGTATTCAAGGTAAAGATATATCAGATAAACGTCACTCAGAAGCTGATATTCAATATCGTTCAGGACGAAACGGGCTTCCACAGAGAGGAAAAGCCTCAGAACCTGGAGGAATACATCAAAAGGCGCGTGGCCAACGGCAGGATAGCGCCGGAGTATCAGGACGAATACCTCCGCTGGCTGGAAAGCGAGTATCTGCACCGCAAGACGGGCAAGGGCCCCTATGAGTTCGAGGCGATGATAAAGGACGTCGGCGATGTGGACTACCGCTGGTACACCGAGACGATCACCGCCATAAAGAACATGCCCGGGCATTTCCTGCGCTGGCGCAGGGACGATACCGAGGGCCACCGCGAAAGAGACATGCTGTACCAGAGCAAGGAGCAGGAGCACCTGACGGAATACAACGGAGAGATGCTCGATACTCTGGCAGGCCTTGTCGAGTTCCGAAACGTAGGCAATTACGAGCATATCGCGCACGTGCGCGATATCACGAGGATACTCCTGGAGGACATACAGAAGCGCAGCCCGCAGTACGAGCTGACGAATCGCGACGTCGCCCTGTACGCCCAGGCGGCCGCGATGCACGATATAGGCAAGATCACCATTCCGGATTATATCCTCAACAAGGAAGGCAGATATACTCCCGAAGAATTCGAGATAATGAAGAAGCACACCACCAGCGGCGCGGAGATAGTCGAGCGCCTCAACCTGCCCGGTCAGGAGCGGCTGAAGGAAATAATCAAGGACGTGGCGCGGCATCATCACGAGCGCTATGACGGCAACGGTTATCCCGACAAGCTCGAGGGCGACAGCATAAACATAGGCGTTCAGGCAGTGAGCATGGCGGACGTTTACGACGCTCTTGTAAGCGAAAGGTGCTATAAGAAGGATTACGGCTTCGAGGAGTCGATGAACATGATCCTGGGCGGAGAGTGCGGCGTATTCAATCCGTGCATCATAGAGAGCCTTAAGGCCTGCGAGCCCATGCTTCAGAAATTATACATCAGCAAAAACTGATCCCCGGCAATTCGGATATACAGAGGAGCACAGAAATCGGCTATGGCGGAAAAACTGAAAATCAGAAGCGGCTCGAAGCTGCAGATGTCCTTCGACGCTCAGATCGGAGCTGATCCGGTCTTCAACATGGTATGTACGTTCTACAAGGCCCTGGACGAATCGGCGTTCCTGGTCTCGATACCCATGGTGAACGGACAGCCGGTGGACAGCGACGAAACGAAAAAACTGCTTATCCGCTACGGGAGCGGAGAAAGCGCGATGATCCTCGCCGGCTACGTCGACGACGTTGTCCGGGAAGGCATCAGACGGTACTGGAAGGTACGCCGCGTAACGGAACAGAGGCAGTTTTTCCAGCGTGCCGACGAACGTATCAAGATCGCGCTCAGGGTGGAATACATGCAGGACACCTGGCCCATGAACGACGATCTTCAGATAATGAAAGAGGACGGTCTGACCCTGGATATTTCCAACGGCGGTCTCGCGTTTTACCTCANNCCCGCCGTTTCGAGGTGGGAGAGGTTTGCCAGGTCACGCTGCCCCGCGTGGGCAGCAAGCCGGAGGGACAGTCGATAGAGAACGTCATCGGAGTGGTCTGCTGGCAGCGCGAGGCCCCCAAGGGCAGCCCCTTCCGACTGATATGCGGTCTTCAGTTCAGATTTGTGAACACGTCCGAAAAGGAAACGTACGCGGCTTACGTCGCAAACGCGAAAAAGAAATCCGGTCTGTAACACGCAGCGGGAATACGGAGAAGCAATGGCGAGATCAAGCAAGAAAAACTTAATAAAATCCGCCGACGGCATGCCGCAGGATCCTCTCGGCTTCGATGAAAGCACGGGGGGAGCGCCCGGCGCGCCGCGAACAGCCCCGGAACGTCCGTCCGGCGGGAAAAAGCAGAGCCGCAGGGACAGACAGCACGTCATCCGCGTGGAAAAGATCAAGGAGGCGCTGGAGGAGTACGGCGAGGACATAGACAAGGAAGCCGTGATGAGCCTTTACCTGCCCCAGCGCAGGGCAAGACGTTTCGGCGCCGCTCTGCTGCGCCTCAACAAGCTGCACCTGCTCCTGCTTCTGCTGCTCCTGGGCCTTGCCATACTTTTCATCATGGCTTTCACTCAGGAAAAAATGGGCAATTTCACCATCAACCTGAACAGGCTGGAGATGTACAGAAAGGGCATAGCCATTTCCGCGGACGCGGAATTCACAAACGCCACCGCGCGCCTCGTAGCCTCCGCCGTTGACGACGCGACGAATATCACCATGACCGACCTGCCTCCGGGACTTGACGAGGTGGACGGCGATCACAACGGACGAAACTACATGGCGTATACCTACTACGTCAGAAACGCCGGCAAGGAGGACGTGAGCTATTACGCCTCCGTCACGCTGGACTCCTGCGCGAAGGGCGCGGAGAACGCCGTGCGCGTGGCGGTATGGAGAAACGGGGAGAGCACCGTTTACGCGATGCCCTCCGCCGACGGCACGCCGGAGGACGGCTGCGTGAATTTCCTTACCCGCAATCTCGTCTGCACCTATGAGGAGCCGGACTTCCTGATAGGCAACGTGGATAAGTATACGATCGTCATCTGGATGGAGGGGGAGGACCCCGAGTGCATCGACGACATAGTCGGCGGCAGCGTGCAGTTCAGCATGAACATCGACGCCGACGACCATAACGACTCCCCGCTCATAGTCAAGTTCATCCAGGATATCATAGACACCATCACCGGCAACAAGCCGATAAGCAGCTCCTCCGACGCGGATGTGCCCAGCTATTATTGGGATAAGGAGATCACCTGGTATACAAGACGCAATCAGTGATCCGAAACAGAGCGGAAAGCGGAGTGAGCGCAGTTCGCTCCGACCGGCCTTTGAGCGCAGGGCCTTTGATCGTGACCGCCCCCGATGATCCCGTATTTTATTGAGCCTGAGGCCGTGCGCGGTTCGTTCCGCGCGCGGCCTCATACTTTAGACAAAGCGTGATCGAGGAAAAAACAGCGGCAGTGCGCCGCCGGACTCGCGGAGTTCACGCCCGCTCGTCAGGGCAAACCGGGCTCACGCCGTTTTCACCGCCACGCGGTAAAAACCATATATCGCTCCGCTGCCCCTCCTCCCAAAATCGAACCCGCTTCGTCGGGCTTCGATTTTGAATAAAAAAATATTTTCGACGGGGATCTTTTTTCAGCGAAAACGACGCGATACGAACAGAAAAAGTATAAAGAAGACGGGAGTATGAACAGAGACGAAAGCTTAAGAAATGAGATCGGGCGTTTCGTGAAGGAAGCAAAAGAGCGCGACCCGAACATCACAAAAGAAAAAGCGATAGAAATGTTCATCCGTGAAAAGGAAAACGCGTTGGAAGCAAAGAAAACGGGTGAGGCGCGGGAGCTGTCCCCCGAGGAATTGGAGGCTGTTTCCGGCGGAGGCTTTTTTTGACATGCTGAGGAAGATCGCTTACGACATCCGGGACTCGGTGTTCTGACCGTCCTTCCGGAGAAAGGAGACTGCCTTGAGCGCCGGAGATATATTCGAGAGCCTTGCGTCGGACTATCCGCTGCTTTACCTGGCCCCGGATACCGATACGCGGGAGACGTACAGGCGCGTCGTACTTCGCGGCGAGAAGCCGGAGAAGGAGCGCCTCGACCGCTACCGCGGCAGCGTACATGACAGGGACGAAACGGCGGATACTCCAGCGGGACCCGTGCGGGTGATCACATTGGGAGACCGGCGGGATTTCGAGCTCGTCCTGCGAGGTTTTACGGCCGCCAAAACGGGGCCGCTGACGCCTGTCCCGAAAAGTCAGGGCGCGGCAGCGCTCACCGTTTTCAACTGGAAGCGCATCAACGCGCATCTGTCGCGGTTCCCGCAGGAGGAGCGCGCGGCGGAATTCAGACGCTTCACCTCGGTAAAGGAAAACTATACGGACATGCTGGTCGTGCTCTCGCGCGGACCCTACAGCGGAGTCGGCGCGGAGGAGGTCGGACTGTCCGAGGAAGAATGGCTCGACCGCTCCGACACGATAAGACGCTTTCACGAGCTGACCCACGTTATATGCCGCAGACTGTATCCGGACGATATCGACGCGATACGGGACGAGCTCATCGCCGACGCGGTAGGACTGTACGCCGCCTTCGGGCGCTTCGAGCCGGAGACGGAAAAGCTGTTCCTCGGGTTCCGCGGCGGGCGGTATGTGGGCGGACGGCTCGAAAACTACACGGACGAGCCGGAAAAGCATGCCGGCCTTATTTTTGAAGAGCTTGACCGGATCGGGAGGATCGTCGGGGCGGCGCCGGCAGCGGAGCCGTTCGGGCTGATACCGGCGCTTTTCGAGCCTCCCGGCCCGACGGACGCCGGCACGCCTCCGAAACGCGGAGTCCGTGATCCCGGCGGCACATATGATCGTGATACCACGGTAAAAGAAGGAGAATGACGATGAAAAAAACGGTGTGTATGCTTCTTGCTCTCTGCATGTTATTCGCGCTGGCCGCCTGCGGCGCCGCGGACCCGGACGGCGGACGGAAGCCCGCGGACGGGGAGGACCCCGAGCCGCAGCAGGACTCGTGGGAGTGGACCCGCGAGGGCGTCTTTGTCGATGAAAACGAAAACATGCTTTCCGTGACCCGGATGGAGGTTACGGACGCGTCCGGCTGGTACGTGGGCTGCTTGCTGGGCGAGGACTGGTTTGAGGATTCCTACGGCGGCATAATTCCGCAGGATGGGCATACTCTGCGCGGAGAACTGCCCTCCGCCGCGGAAAAGGAGGCCCTGAGCGTCACCGTTTCCGAGAACGGCGAGGAGGGCCTGACGCTCACCGTTGACGGCGGAGAGACCTATTATTTCACCGCCGTTCCGGAGGCGACCATTTTCGTCAGCATCAACGTTGAAGGCAGCGGCAATATCGAATACGCGCCCGGCACGGAGGCCCCGGAGATCGACAGGGAT
>DBWE01000192.1:16202-18374 GCA_002308315.1 Clostridiales bacterium UBA1246
TGTTTGTGAAGTGGACGAAGAACGGCGAGGATCTCTCGACGGAGGATACCGTTACCGTGCTTCTTGACGAGAGCGCGGATATCATCGCGGTGTTCGAAGAGGATCCCGGCTGGCAAAATCCGGTGATGAATTTCATAGGCGAGTACGGGTGCGGCAGGGCCCGCGCGCTGGTAGAGTGCTTCGGCGCCGACGAAGCGCTGATCACCATAGAGTGGGGCAGCAGCGCATGGGAGCTTGCCCGCTGGGTCATCCTCGGCCGCCTCGATACGGATACGCTGACCGTGGATTATTACGGATGCACTAAGACGATCGTCGTTTACGGCGACGACGGCGAGATAGAGAGCGAGGAAACGGAATACGGCGACGGCACGGGGACGATCGTGTTCGATCGCGACGAGCTCGGCTTTACCTGGCACGAGGATCAATCCGAGTACGGGACGGATATGGTGTTCGAATGGAGTCCGGCGGAGGACTGAGACTGATCTGAGAGGTATATGTCAATGAAAAAAACCGGAGTATTATTTGCCCTTGTGACGGTACTGGCGCTTGTGCTGTCGCTGTCGGCAGGCGCGCTGGACTATCCGGAGCTGACCGGCACGGCGGAAAGCGAAAATATCCAGAAATACGGCAACGTGGTGCTCTCGCTGACCAAAGAGGAGCTGCTGGCGGCGGGATACGAATACGGAGACGTCGTCACGGTAGGCTTTTTTGATCATACGCTGGAGCTCCCGCTGTGCAGCAATTACGGCGACGTAGACTCCGGCGAACCGGCCGTGTTTGCGCGCGACGGCGACACGAACGTATGCCTTGCGATCAATATGGGCGATTTTGCCTCCTCGTACGGCATTGCCGTCAAGACCACGCACGAGGACAAGAGCTTCGAGTGGAACCGGGCCGACGGGGCGTCCGGCCCCGTAAGCTTTACGCTGAGTATGAAGCAGCCCGGAGGATACAGGGACGAATATCTGCTCCATCGGCTCAGCTATACCGATGAGCGCGCGGATTATCCGGAACTGAGCGACGAAGAATTCGCCAACTTCCGCGCCGTGGAGACCTCCGGCATGGGCAGAGGGGTGCTGTACCGTTCCGCCTCGCCCATCAACCCGGAGCATAATCGCAATTCCCTTGCCGACGCGGCGATGCGCGCCGCGGGAGTCACCGTGGTGATGAACCTTGCGGACGACGAGGCCTCGGCCCGGGCTTATGAGGGCTTTGACGAAAGCTATTATTCAACGACGGAGTTTATCGCGCTGAACCTGGGCGTGGACTTTTCCTCCGCGGAATTCAAGGATAAGCTGGCGGAGGGCATTCGCTTTTTCGCCGGGCATCCGGGAATATACGCGATCCACTGCACCGAGGGAAAGGACCGCGCCGGCTTTGTCTCCGCGTTGCTGGAATGCCTTATGGGCGCGAGCTGGCAGGAGGTCGCCGACGACTATATGCTCTCCTTCCGCAACTATTACGGCCTTACGCCCGGCGAGGCAGGATACGACGCCGTATTGAACAGCGGCATAGTCAAGAGCCTTTCGAGGGCTTTCGGCGTCGACGATCCGAAAAACGCCGACGCGGCGGCCTGCGCCGACGCGTATCTGAAGGAATGCGGGCTTACGGAGGATGAGATCGCGGCGCTGAAAAAGAACCTCTCCGCCGCGCCCGCGGCAGATGAAGACGATACTCTGACGCGCGGAGAATTCGTGACCGGACTGTTCGCACTCTGCGGAGCGGCGGACGCCGGGGCGAAGCAGGACCGCTTCCGGGACGTTCCGGCGGAGGGCGAGCTGGCGAGCGCCGTGCTCTGGGCGGCGGACAGCGGGATAGTAAATGGTTACGGGAACGGTAAATTCGGGCCGGACGACCCCGTTACGCGGGAGCAGATGGTCACGATGCTTTACCGGAATACGCAGGTGCTGGGACAGGCCCCGGCAGGAGACTGGATGTTCCCGCTGGGCTATTCGGACGCCGATCAGGTCTCGGACTGGGCAGAGGAGGCCGCAGAATGGGCGGTCATGAACCGGATTCTTCAGGGCTCAGTATCCGGCCTTGAACCGAAAGGAGTCGCGACGGACGAACAGCTTTCCGCCGTGCTTGACTGCTGGAAGAGCTTTCTGGCCTCCGAAGGAGATCGGGGCGTTCTGATCCTGTACACCAGCGACGTCCACTGCGGCATCGACC